>NZ_JBFTOF010000029.1:0-62146 GCF_056397845.1 Rhizobium sp. 05L419 | reverse complement strand
GCTTCGGACGTGCCGACTTCCATACCCAGAACCTCACGCCGCCCGTCGCTGTTGACGCCGACGGCGATGATGACGGCAACGGAGACGATGCGCCCGCCACGGCGGACTTTGAGGTACGTCGCATCCACCCAGACGTATGGCCAGTCACCTTCGATGGGACGGTCGAGGAACGCCTTCACCTTGACGTCGATTTCTCCCTGCCCTGCAGGCAATGCCTGCATTGCCGAAAGGGGCGCACAGGCGCGACACCTGGCTCTTGGAGATGCCGCTCATACTCATGGCTTTGACCAAATCATCAACCGAGCGCGTCGAGATGCCTTGAATGTACGCTTTCTGGATGACCGCCTGGGACCACATGGCGGGTAGCCTAATCGAGCTGGCGGAAGTTCTCGCCTGAGCAGCGTATTCTAAATCTTGTCGCGAAATCCCGATCTCGGTGAAGGCCAGGCCAACCAGTTCGCCATGGCGAAGGTGATTGCTTCGGGCGACGAGCGCCTGATGCAGAAGGCTGGGCTCCAAGCCGATATCGCCGGCCTCGAGCGGCTGCGCGTGGCCCATGATGACGATCTGTTCGCGGTGCGCCGGCAGGTCAGAGACGCCGAACGCGACATTGAGGTCTCAACCCGACTCATCGGCGAAATCGCCAAGGACATCGAACGGCTGGTTCCAACCGCGGGAGATGCCTTCGCGATGACCGTCACGGGCGTTTCCTTTGGCGAGTGGAAGGCCGCTGGGAGGGCGCGCTGATGAGGGAAATCCTCACCCTCGTCCAGCTTCAGCAGGAGGGGGAGATTGTCACCGCTACGATCGGCGGCTTCGAGCTCGTCTACGACAGCGAGCGGTTCGGCAAGTCCGACGGCTACCGCTACACTACCATGCTCCAGCGAACGGGCGCCGACTATGAGATCGATCTCGCGGTAACGGTCACGCCGCTCGGCGCCATCTCCCGCCTCGAGCACGCGCTGGGCGATTTTAACCAGGAGCGGGAGCGCTATCGGCAGCGGCTAGAGGAGGCGCGCAGGCGGCTTGTTTCTTATCGGGTCGCGTGAGGGCACTGCCTTCGCGTTCGTGGAAGAGCTCACTGAGAACCGCGGCAGCTTCGCGACGTCAATGTGGGGCTCGCCAACGACTCAAGGAACTCGGAGAACGCGACAGTCGCATCGGAACCTACCTCGACAGGCGATTTTCGTCGTCAATCAGGATGAGACGGGAAGGACTGACGTTGCCCCATTTCCACAGCACCAGATTGAGGTCGCTCCCGGTCGCTCCGGGTGCAAAACTCCTGACAAGCAGGCCATTATAGCCGGATGCGATCAAGCGCCGCGCGAAAGCTTGCGTCCTGGATTCGCCGCTCGCTTTCATCTGGTCACGCCATGTGGGGTCCGCCAGACCTTCGGCATCCATGCGTTCGGTGGCCAGTGCTATTTCGTCTCGGCAATCGAAGACTCGGTCGACCTTGGCATCATAGGAGACGAGCGTCGTCGGTTGAAGATTGCCGACCTGGTTGGCCTCTCTCAACGCTGTCATGATCGACAGGGACGAATAGAGGGCGGCCGCGCCCTTTGGATTGAACCGGCCGCCGTAGAGTTGCGCGCCGCGGCCGGACAGGGGCTCGCGCGCATAGATTGGATTGAGCGCGCGATAGAGCTTCCCCTCGTAGCGGAACGGTACGATCAAGCGTGTACACCGGCATCGACGGCGTCGATATAGTCGAGCACTTCATTGGCCCGACCGCTACGGACGAGCTGCATTGCCGTCTGGCCGGAAAAACCGGGCAGCGGCTCCGATCGGAACCAGGCATAGGCCATCAGGCCGGAGCCGAACCGGGGTTCCGTCTTGTTGATGATCTCGATCATTTCGCGCAGCCGTCGCTGGGTCCGATCCGAGCGAACACGATCCTTGCGTTGGACGGCATCCTTTCCCAAGCCCGCCGTGTTGGCGACTTCCTCACTGGTGGTTCGGAAAGCCGCCGCGATCTTGCGGGGCGCGAAGAAACCTTCATCAGAATACTGAACCAGTCCCATTAGATTACCTCTCGCATCTCTGCCTCAAATATAGACGTTAAAGTGCGTCAGTACAAGCGTCAAAAGATAAGAGATGGAAATGGAAAGATAGAAAATGGAAAAGCACTCGGTCGCAGATCGGTCCTCCCGTCGCCGTTGTCGCTCAACCGCCGCCTGCGCATCCCGGCCATTCGTCCTTCGCAAGGCTGTTAGCCTCGCTTGTCCTTCGCGGCAGGGCTGCTCGGCCGCAGTTGCGCACGGTCCGACCGCCCCGCGGTCCGGGGGGTGTCTTCAGGAGAGAATGAAGGCAGGAAGGATCGGCAGAGGGCCGCGTCCGAATCCCCGGAAAGGAAAACTCCCATGCAACTCATGAAGGTCGATCCGCGTTCGCTGAATGAAAATCCAGACGACGCCCGCCGCTCGAAATCTTCACCGCAGTCTGACGCGCTGCTGCTGGCCACGGTGAAAGCCGTCGGCATCATCCAGCCGCCGGTCATCTCGCCCGAGCTCGACGGCGGAAACGGCTACATTATCCAGGCGGGCCATCGCCGCGTGAAGCAGGCTATCGCCGCGCCGTCGCACAGGTCTCGGTGGCACCCACTTTTTTCGGGGGCATCGCCCGTCTTGGCCTCTACCGAGACTTCAATGCTTGCGCCCGGTACCATACCTGCCGCCGACCGCGGCGCCGTCATCATCGCCGTTGGCGTCAACAGCGATGGTCGGCAAAGCCCTCGAAATCCTTGGTGTTGCGGGGAAAAGTAAGATTGTGCGCCGTCGCGGTGGCCGCGATCAGACCGTCCATCGACGACAATTGGCGACCGCTTCGCTTATTGCGGAAATGCGGCTCAGCCAACCGCCGGAGTACGTCCTTTCTCGTCGCAATATTGTCAACGAAAAGATAGCCGACGAGGATCTTATCCGTCAAATAAACTGCAAATTAATAAGCTCTCACTAACTATAGAGAACTAACGGCCAGATCGAGGGCACTACGGGCTGCGGCGATCGGGATTGATCGACCACGCTCTATTACCGGGGGACTATCGATGTTGTTCAGATCTGCTACCAGCCGCAACATATTTGCGGTCGCTGCGTCAGGGGTGGTGGCGACGGTCGCCGCCTCCAGTGTTTTGTTCTACCTGGCTTACCAAAACATCGAGCAGTCGAGTTTGGACCAGATGCGCCGCATCGCCGCTGTGAGTGCCCTTGAGCAAGAAAAGACCATGAATGTGGCAATGGGCATTGTCAACGGATTGGAGACGAGCCTGTCGACCATGAAGGAAAACGGGACTGCCGATCGGAAGCAAGCTGATCTCATTCTCAAGAACCTGTTGAGCGACAATCCCATTGCGCTTGGCGTCTGGACTGGATGGGAGCCGAATGCTTTTGACGGCAAGGACAAGGATTTCGTCAACGCGGAAGGCCATGACTCCACCGGGCGCTACGTTCCCTATTGGGTGCGCGGGGGAGACACCATTCAACACACGCCCCTCGTTGACTACACAGTAGCCGGCGCCGGCGATTATTACCAACAGCCCTTCACGCAGAAAAAGCCAGTCGTGATCGAACCCTATATCTACCCGGTCGACGGCAAAGATGTTTTGATGACATCTATCGCAAAACCGATCGTCATCGACGGCCAGGTGCTCGGCGTTGCCGGCCTGGATATCTCGCTTGATGCGGCCAACAAGGCGATCGCCGCCGTGCATCCAATGGAGACCGGCTACCTCGGTTTGATCACTGGCGCGGGCAACATCATTAGCCATCCAGACGCGAAACTCGTCGGCAAGAATATCAAAGACGGTGGCGCCGCAACCGGCAGCTGGAACCAACTTATCGGCGAGCCCGGTATCACGCTCGAAACCGTGGACTTGAATGGGGAACGAATCTTTTCGACGGCCTACCCGGTCAAGCTCACCAGCGATGTAAACTGGTATGCGATTGTCGTCGTTCCAAAGTCGACGGTTTTTGCCAAGCTTTACAATATGGCATGGAGCGCAGCCGCCATCATCGGCCTGTCGGCTTTTCTGCTCGGTTTTTGCGGCTGGTTGATTGCGCGCGGTTTCATCAAGCGGGTCACCAACGTGATCGCAGAAACAGATCAGATTGCCAATGGCGACCTGAACGTGGAACTCAAGGATCGCAATCGCAAGGACGAAATTGGCGACCTATCGCGCTCGCTTGCAATTCTCCTAGACAGCAATCGCCAGAAAATCAGATTGGAAAAAGAGGCGACGGCTCTTCATGCCACTCAAGAAGCCGAACGTGCCGAGCGTGCCCGTATCAGCACAGCACAGGAAGAGGAAGTAAAGTTTGCAGTCAGCGAGCTGGCATTGGGCTTGGCAAAACTCTCTGATGGCGACATGACAGTGCGGCTGGGCCGTCCGTTTACGACCGCCCTCGATGAAATTCGCGGGAACTTCAACCATTCGGTTGAAAAGCTACAAGCGGCAATGATCTCCTTTTCGGAAAGTGCGGCTGTTATCCAGGCCGGTTCCGAAGAAATCAAATCGGCTGCCGACGACCTTGCACGGCGTACCGAACAGCAGGCGGCTTCTGTCGAGGAAACCGCAGCAGCGCTCGAAGAGATTACTACTTCCGTCAAGGACTCGGCCATTCGAGCGGAGGAAGCTGGATCGGTTGTCAGCCGCACCAAGGAAGATGCCGAACGGTCGGGTGAAGTCGTCCGCCAAGCCGTTGCCGCGATGAGCAGCATCGAGCAGTCATCGCAGTCGATCTCGAACATCATCGGTGTGATCGATGACATTGCCTTCCAGACGAACCTTCTGGCGCTGAACGCCGGTGTCGAAGCGGCGCGTGCCGGTGAAGCCGGAAAGGGATTTGCAGTGGTTGCGCAGGAGGTTCGCGAACTGGCGCAACGCTCGGCCGCTGCTGCAAAGGAAATCAAGACATTGATCACAACGTCTGGTGACGAGGTGAAGCGCGGCGTCAACCTTGTTGGCCGGACCGGAGACGCACTGCAATCAATCGTCGCCGAGGTGCAGCGTATCAACGGCAACGTCCAAGCGATTGTTCAGGCCTCGCGCGAACAATCCACCGGGCTGCAGGAAATCAATACGGCCGTGAACCAGATGGATCAGGCGACGCAGCAGAATGCCGCCATGGTCGAAGAATCGAACGCAGCTTCGCACACGCTGGTGACAGAAGTATCCTCATTGTCTGGACGGCTGGGCCAGTTCAATCTCGGCGCCCTGAACAAGGTCTGGAGGCCGACAAATCAATCCCATGTCCAAACAACCCGTCGCCCAACCCTCACAACAGCCGCTTAGAAGCCGCTTGCCGACCAAAGTCTGGCAGAAACCGGTAGCGGGCTTCGACAGACAATTTTGGGGGTTATGGCACATTGTTTGTGGCTTAACGGTTCTTGGATGGTTCATTAAGGCCTGAACACGTCCCCCGTCACCTGCAGAACCATCGTTTCCCTCGATTGGGACGAGCAAAGATCAAGTCTAAGCGCAACATTTCTTGCGCTTATTCCCAAGCCCAGCGACCATCCAGCCCGGTGCCGCAGGAACCGCCGACATTGCGGGTTGCAAGTCGGCACAGGTGTCAGGCTGGCGAGTTGGGCGGTGATGATCTCCGGCTCGGGAGCACA
This sequence comes from Rhizobium sp. 05L419, assembly GCF_056397845.1. Classification (NCBI taxonomy): domain Bacteria; kingdom Pseudomonadati; phylum Pseudomonadota; class Alphaproteobacteria; order Hyphomicrobiales; family Rhizobiaceae; genus Rhizobium; species Rhizobium sp. 05L419. Next base: position 56,530 of record NZ_JBFTOF010000029.1, on the reverse strand, counting down.
GCCTGCGTTAGCACATTTTCAATGACTTCTCGGTCTTGGCGTCGAAAATATGCACCTTCGTAAGGTCGGGCGTGATCGAGATCGCGTCGCCGGACTTAAGTGCGAGGCGGTCTCGAACGGTCGCAACTATCTGTGCGGTCCCCAGCGTCGCCGTTATTTGCGTTTCTGCACCGGTCGGCTCGATGAGCGTGACCTGTGCCGTCGAACCACCCTGATTGATGACCAGGTGTTCCGGCCGAATTCCGTAGACGATCTCTTGTCCTCGCTCGAGCGATACGGTTCCGGGAATCGGCAACCGTGCACCGCTGTCCGCGACAAACTCGATCGGCCCGTCGGTGCTGACTTTGCCTTCGATGAAGTTCATTCCGGGTGAGCCGATAAAGCCGGCGACGAAAAGGTTGGCCGGCCGGTCGTAAAGGTCGAGCGGAGAGCCGATCTGTTCGACGTAACCGTCGCGCATAACGACGATCCGGTCTGCCATCGTCATCGCTTCGATCTGGTCGTGCGTGACATAAATGGTGGTGGTCTTCAGGCGCTGGTGCAGTTGCTTGATCTCGGAGCGCATCTGCACCCGGAGCTTGGCATCCAGATTGGAAAGCGGCTCGTCAAACAGGAATACCTGCGGCTGACGGACGATCGCCCGGCCCATGGCGACGCGTTGGCGCTGTCCGCCCGATAGATTTCGGGGATGGCGGTCGAGCAGATGCTCAAGTCCCAGTATTTGCGCCGCCTCGCGGACGCGACCATTGATCTCTTCCTTGGGTGCCTTTGCCAGCCGAAGGGAAAAGCCCATGTTCGCCTCAACGGTCATATGCGGATACAAGGCATAGGACTGAAACACCATCGCAATGTCACGCTCCTTGGGGGCGACATTGTTGACGACCCGCCCGCCGATGGAGATGCGTCCACCGGAAATTTCCTCCAGACCTGCGATCATCCGCAGCAGCGTGGATTTTCCACATCCTGACGGACCCACGAGAATGACGAATTCGCCATCCTGGATGTCGATATCGACCCCGTGCAAGATCTCTAGATGACCATAGTTTTTGCGGGCATTCGCGACGCTGACTGACGCCATAACTCTCTCCGGCTGAAACTGTGTGACGCGCGGTCGCCGTGAAATCGGCCAACCGCCTTCGAATTTATCGGCGGCTGGACGTTGCCGCGGAATACGGCGCGAGCGCGGCTTCAATCGCGGCGAGGCACAGATCACGGGCCTGCGGCGCGACGCGCCCTGTCACGACCTCTGGATAGACCCGCGCCAGATACTGGCTGATCAGGGCCTCCGGTACTGGATCGGGCAGTCCCGCGATCAAACCGTCCACTGAACGCGAAGCCTGCTTGTCTGGCCAGTAGTAACGGATCCGGTCGCTGTAGCTGAAATGACGCTGCAGTCTCTGCTCCTCAGCCGAGCCGCTATAGTGACCTGCCCAATGTTCCGGCCGGGCGAGCATAATGGCCTCCATCTCGAGGTAGAGGCTATCTGATCCGCGCTCTTTATTGAGAACACCCCTAATGGCGTCGAGGCCATACAACGCCTCGCGTAGCGCAAAGGTCAGTCCTGGCCCGACTTTCAGGATCGCGAACCCGTCATCGACGAGGGCGGAAAGCTCCCGGACCGTCTGATAATCAGTCGAATGCGCCTCGAAGAGAAGCCCTGGCATCTTGGTGAGTGCCGACGCCAGCCCTTGGGCACGCTCCGGCCCATACAAAACGACATTCGTATTCCCGAACTCCACGCCCGGTTGGACGACGATCCCGATCACGCGAAACATGGCCTCCTTGACACCGGCTTTCTCGAAGGCCGACGCATGGACCTCTAGCGTCATGAGGGCGGCGTCTGGACCTGTGACCTCAAGTTCTTCGAGCGCGTGGGTTGCGCCACCGGGAGGAGGAACCTCGGTACCGATGATATAGACCGGCGGGCGCCGCCCGGTGCTTCGTGCCGTGTCTTCTGCAACCTTCGCCAGGCGCGCGGCCCTTTGCGCGGTCAGATCATCGACCAACGCTATCGGCTCGCCTGCACATCCCATCGACGTGTCGAGATGAAGCTTTTCGAAACCCGCCTCCACATAGGCCGCCACCATGGCTTCAGCCCGCGTCATAGCCTCGTCGGCGCTCAGCTTTTTCCACGGATTGGGGCCGAGGTGATCGCCCCCCAAAATGATATCCTCTGCCGGGAAGGACACCCTTTCGGCCATACCTTCGATGAACTGCCGGAAGGTGGCCGGCGTCATGCCTGTATATCCGCCGTCTTGGTTCACCTGATTGCAGGTCGCCTCAATCAGGACCACCTGGTTTTCCTGCGCTGCCCGTCGCAAAGCTGCTTCGATGACAAGCGGATGGGCGGAGCAGACAGACGTGATGCCACGCGGCAAAGGCTTTCTCCGGGCGCCGAAGAGCTTGGAGAAGGCGGCTTTGCGATTCCGGTTCAAATCGGCGCTCATGCCAGTGTCACAACCTTCGTCAGATGCCGCGGGGATACCGTGTCGATACCTCGCGAGCGCGCCACGCGCTCGCCCAAGATCTGCAGCGCGGGGAGAATAACGAGTGCTGCGAGGGAGAGATCGACGTCGACTGGAAGTTCGATGTCGCCGGGGCCGCCCAGGCCGATAACGATGGCGCCCTTTTCGCGCAGCTCTTCAACGAGCTTTGCTTCCGCGTCCTTTTGATCTGAGCTGTAGAGCATGACGGCCGCGGTCCTTTCGTCGACGAGGCTGATTGGGCCGTGGCGATATTCGAGCGGGTGAAACGGCTGCGTCATCACCTGGCTCATTTCCATCAGCTTCAGAGCGCCTTCCGACGCGATGCCGAAGAGAGGACCGCCGCCGAGGAACACGAAGTGGCTCCGTTCAAGAACGCGCTTGCTCAAGGATGCGTCGAGCGTCTCGGCGAGCTTGCTGGCAGAGGCTACGACCGACCGCGGTATCGTCTGGCCGACCATCTGCATACCGAGCAAAAGCATGAGGCTCGCCGACACCGTCATTACGATGCCCTCCTCGGTATGGGTCGGCGACGCAACGACCTGGTCGCTGTGCTTGGCAAGTGAGCTCTCGGCCTCGACGGTCAGTGCTGTCACGAAGGCGCCGTTCTCGCGGCTTTTCTTCGCAGCGGCGACCGTTTCAGTCGTTTCGCCGCTGCGAGAGATCGCAACCACATGCGTGTTTTTCCAGTCGGGCCAGAAGACTGACGGGCGGTTCAGCCATTCGGCACCGGGCGCCGCGATCGCCCGACGTCCGGCGCTGTTTGCGAAGGCGGCCAGCGACATGGCAAGGTAATAGGACGTGCCACAGCCTACATAAACGAGGACGTCGTCTCGTTTCGTCGCGGTGTTCGAACCCAGTGCCTTTTCCCAGAACGGGAATTGTTCGAGGATCACTTTTTCGGTGGTGTTCATTTTGGCTCCGATTACTTGACCGAACCGGCCAGCAAGCCACTGACGAGGTATCGGTTGAGAAAGATGACGACGAGGGCCGGGATGACGATCGCGATGGATCCGCTGGCTGTGATCAGCCCGTAGTCGATGAAGTTTTTCGTGACGAACTCAGGGATGAGAACCGTCAATGGCTTGGTCGCTTGTGGCGAGAAGATGAGCGGGACGAGATACTGCCCCCATGCGCCCAGGAAGGTGAGGATGGCGGCTGCGGTCAGGCCGGGAGCTGCCAGTGGAAGCACGATGTTGAAGAAGATGTAGAGACGTCCTGCGCCGTCGAGCTGCGCCGCCTCCTCAAGTGCCAACGGCAGTGCTTCGAAAACGCTTCGCAACAGCCAGAGAGAGAGCGGCAGATAGGCCGAGACATAGATTAGAGCAACACCGACGTAGGTGTCGACCAGATGCATCTTGATCATTATCTGATAAAGGGGGATCAGGACGGCATAGGCTGGGATCGCCAGTGTTGCCACGACCACGCCGAAAAGGGCGTTTCGGCCGGGAAACCGCATGCGGGTGAACGCATAGGCACCCAGAGCGGAAATTGCCACGCACAAGATCGTTGCCGCCGCCGAGGTGACCACGCTGTTCAGCAGCGCGGCGCGAAACTGTTTCCAGACTTCAACCCCGCCGATCCGGTCGACGTTGATCCCGAGAAGGCGGGAATAGTGGTCGAGCGTGAAGTGCTGGGGGAAGAAGTTGATGGGCCTCACGGAAAAGTCGTCCGTCGGCGTCACGGAACTGGCGATCGTCCAATAGACCGGTCCAAGCGACCAGACCAGCAGCACGACGACGCCGATCCATATCTGCAGGCGATAAAGAAAGGTGGGTTTCATCAGTCGAACCGTGTGTTGCGATAGACCCGAAGGACGTATACGAGCGAGACCAGAAGCGAGACGAAGGTAATGACAACCGAGAGCGCCATACCGTAGGAGAACCGCAGGTTCTGGAACGTCTCCAGATAGATCTGGACGAGAATAGGTCGTGTTTCGAGACTTGATCCGGCAAGCACCCACGCCTCGTCGAAGAGGTTAAAAGCATTCACGGTCGCATTGGTCATCGCGACGGCAATGGCGCTGCGCACCAATGGGAGTGTGACCAGAGCGAACATTTGCGGACGCGTCGCGCCGTCTATGCGAGCGGCTTCATAAAGATGAGCTGGGATACTCTGCATTGCAGCAAGTACGATAACGATCGTTAGAGGCATCATCCGCCAGACGTGGACGACGGTAACCGCGATAATCGCGCTCGTGCGATCGTTGAACCAGACGTGATTTTCGAAAGGAAGCCCTAGCGCCGACAGGATGCCGTTTAGAAGTCCAGCGCCCGGTTGATAGATCCATAGCCAGATGACTGAATTGACCACGCCCGGCAGCGCCCAAGGCAGGATGACGGCCGCAAGCACCCATTGCCTTCCGACCTTTAGCTGGTTGATCAGGGAGGCGGCGAGAACACCGAATATCGTTTCCGCGAGCACGGCCAGCACGACGTAGATCAGGGTATTCACCCACGTCGTGCCGAGCTGCCCGTCCGACAGCATGCGGATATAGTTTTCCAACCCAACAAACGGTTTTCCGGCCTGCATTGGATTGACCCTGTGCAGGCTGTCCCAGAACGTCCGCGCCATCGGGTAGAAAACGAGAGCCGCCATGGTGATGACGATCGGGGACACCAGCAGCATGCCAAGAGTGATGTCGGCGGTTAAGCCGACACCCCGCTTGTTCGTGGTGTCCTTGTAGGCGACAGCGGTCATTGTGCCATTGCCTGCTTTGCGGCGTAGGCGATGCTCTCGACAGCCTGGTCGACGGTCATCTGCCCCTTGGCGGCGCTGTTGATTGCGGTATTCACGCCGCTGGTAAACTGCGGGTACCATGGTGGAGTGCCCTGCGGAAATAGCGCTTCGACCGTTTTCGACTGCGCGACAAGCGCCTCGCCGCTATTCAGCTTTCCTTCCGAATTGAGTTCGGCCAGCGCCGAGGTGCGTGTTGGCAGGAAGCCATTTGCCATGTTCTTCTTCTGAAACTCACGGCTCGTGAACCACTTCACGAAGGCGACGGCGGCTTCCTTGTTCGGCGAGACATTCGGGATTGCAAGAGCCTCAGGTAGGCCGAAACTGCGGGTCTCGCCACTCTCGGTGGGAACCAGAATCGCCTCCACCTGTCCGGCAACCTTCGACTGCTTGGGATCGTTCATCTGACCAAGACGGCCGGGTTCGCCTGAGATCATGATGCTGGTAAGACCTTGGGAAAACATGCCTTCGTTGATCTGGCTGTCCTTGAGGCCGGTCGAGGCAGGATCGACGAGGCCGTCCTTCAGCAGCATCAGCTCGAATGCGAGTGCCTTGTAGCCGGCGGAGTCAGGCTTGGTGAACAACGGATTGAAGTCCTTGTCGAACAACTCGCCGCCGAACGCCTTGGTCAGAAGATACCAGCTCGTCGAAGCGCCTTCGGTTGCCGAGAGCGGCAGGCCGATCGGATAGGTGGAAAGACCCTTTTCMTTGATCTGCTTTGCGGCGGCGACCAGCTGGTCGAGCGTCTTCGGCATTTCGGTGATGCCGGCATCGGCGAAGTGCTTCTTGTTGACGAGCATCACGCGGAAGTCGTTCGAATAGGGAACTCCAAGCAGCTTGCCGTCAACGGTAAAGATCTTCGCGACGCCGATGTCGGATACGGTGTCTGCATCGATGACATCGTTGAGGGGCATGTACCAATCGGCGGCGGCGAACTGCCCTGTCCACGACCAGTCGAATTCCGTAACATCGGCGGGCGCCGTACCGGCGACGAGCGCAGTCACCAGCTTCGGGCGAATGTCGTCCCAGGAAAGCGTTTGCAGATCGACGTGGATGCCGGTTTCTGCTTCGAAAGCGGCGGCAACGTCAGCACCTTGCGGCGAAGGCATCAATACGGTGATCGACCCGCCGGCCAGCGGCTTGGAGTCGTCTGCGGCGGCAGGAAGAGCGACAGCCAGCGCGGCTGAGGCGAGCAGTGAAAAGATAGTTTTACGCATGTTCCCATCCTTCTTTGTTATCAAAGCTTTATTGTATTTTATTGCGCAAACGCCGCTTTTGCCGATGCGGCGACGTGTTCGATCCAGCCATCGTCTACGGGCCAGTCGAGAAGCTGGGCGGCCGCGAAAAGCGCTCCGCCGATTGGGGGAAGTTTCGGAGCGGCCGCGGAACGGCCGATGCGGCGCTCGAGCGCCTCTATGAGTGTGCGGCTTGCGAAGGTGCCGCCGGCAAAGGTCCAGTCGGCGCCTGCTTGGCAGTGACCGGCAATCGCATGGTGATGCTTGGCAAGCTCGTCGGCCGCCTGTTCGAGCAGCCCGATGGCGACGGCGTCACCGTCGTTCGCTGTCTTGTCGACGACTGCCGAGAGGGCCGCGATGCTCGATCGCGGCTTGGCAAGCGCTGTCACCCAGCCACCGAGGCTGTCCATCGGATCGGAGATGTCCAACTTCAGATGCTCGAACACGGCCTTGGCCAGAGCAGTGGGCGGCGCACGCCCGTCGAGACTTTGGCTCACGAGATTGAGAGCCCGTCGCCCGATCCAGTAGCTGCTGCCCTCGTCACCGATAATATCGCCCCAGCCGCCCGTCCGGGCCGGCTCGCCCTTGGCATTTCTTGCCCATGCCATCGCGCCCGTTCCCGAGAGCACCAGGATGCCCGGCTGGCCGGCAAGTGCGCCTAGGTGGGCGGCGTCGACATCGTTGAGCATGCTCGTGCGCGTATGGGGAAAGGCTTGCTCGATAACCTCTTCCAGGAGACGCGAGAGATGCGAGACCTCGCCATAGGCGGGCAAGGCGGCAGCGACCGCCGCCAGTGCGCCTTCGTTGCGGAATGGCTCGATTTGCCTATCGAGTTCATGCCGCCAGTCCGGGTTGTCCATGGGGTTTACACCACCGCCCAGTCCGGTCCGCAGGATTCGGCCACTGCTGTCAGCCAGGGCGAGCATCACTTTGGTCCCGCCGCCGTCGATGCCAAGGATGAGATCGTCGCTCACCATTTCGCCCCCTGGTCGGCGAATGTCGCTTCCACGCCGAGGTCGGCGAGTTGCGAGCGCCAGTGCGGGGTTACGCTTGCATCCGTGATCAACTTCGCACTGCTGAGCGGAGCGACCTTGTAGGTCGTCATCGTGCCGAATTTTGAGGCATCGGCCAGAACGAACCGGTCGGCCGACCGGGTCAGCATCCGTCGGTTGAGGCTCGCCTCGGCGCTATCGACGCTGTAAATCGCGCCATCCGCGCCAATGGCGCTTGCGCCGAGAAAGAGCTGATCGAACCAGAGGTCCTCAAGCATCGCCTCGGCCTGCGGCCCGACGAGCGAGGCATTTTCGCTGCGCAACTGCCCGCCGAGAAGAACGACGTCAAGATGGGGAATGTTCAGGAATTCCTGCGCAACAATCAGGCCGTTGGTGAAAATGCGCAACGGAATCGGATTGATGCGGATGAGCTTGGCGAGCTGAAGTACGGTCGTTCCGGCATCCAGAAAGATCGCGGTGCGCGCAGAGAGCTGCTCGTAGGCTACGTTTGCGATGGCGCGCTTTGCTGAAAGCTGGCGCTTTTCGCGCTCCTGGAAAGCGAGCTCGACGGCCGATCCCTCGGCGATGCGGGCACCGCCGTGAACCCGGTCGATCGCGCCATCCTGTTGAAGAACCTGGAGATCCCGTCGAACGGTCGCCAGCGATGCGCCCACGGCATCCGCGATATCCTGAATCGTCGAGAAGCCATTCGCATAGAGATGGCTGCGGATAAGATCCAGCCGATCTGTCTTGAGGCCACCGCTCTGGTTCAAGGCTCGTTCCCCCATGAAGTTTTTAATTTCAGTCAGATTTTCACCTTAAAAGATCAATGTCAATCATGAATCTGATTTTTATTGATCGTTTCGTGAAAGCGGCGCCTCCCAAGGAAGCGCCGCTTTATGCCAGGGCTGGAGAACGCTCTATTGATACTTCGGCAGCAGGTCACCGTGCTGTTCGATGAGATCATCGACCATGTGCCAGATCTGATCTGGAGAGAGTTCCGCTGAGGTGTGCGGATCAAGCAGAGCTGCCTGGTAGATTCGGTCACGTTTTCCTGTCAGCGCCGCTTCAACGGTCAACTCCTGCACGGAGATGCTCAGTCTCATCACCGCCGCCAGCTGAGACGGGATTCTTCCGATCCGCGTCGGTTGGATACCGTTGCGATCGACATGGCAGGGGACTTCGACGACACATTCGGGCGGAAGGTTTTCAATCAGGCCGTTGTTGGGAACATTGCCATAGATCAGCGCCGGCTTTCCCGTTACCGCGGCGTGGATGATGCCCGCGGCATATTCGTTGCTGCGGCAGACCTCGATCGGCTTGTCGCCTTCGAGTTCCCTGCGCAGGGCATGCCATTCGGAGATCTGCACCTCGCATCGGCGAATATATTCGTCGAGCGGAATATTGAACTGATCCACCAGTTCCGGCCGCCGGTCCTTGATGTACCACGACGTATATTCGGAAAAGTGCTCGCTGGACTCGGTCACGAAGTGGCCGAGCCTTTTCAGGGCGTCGAACCGGACGCGGTCGTCTGCCGGCACCTTGCCTTCTGCAACCAGGGCCTTGAGCCTTGGATAGAGATCTTCGCGTCTGCCGTCGGCATGAAGCTTCTCGTATTTGAGAAAGAATGCGATGTGGTTGATGCCGGCCGATATGTAATTGATGTCATCGTTGTTTTCGCCGAGGCAATTCGCAAGGTGGCCCGCCGTATGCTGAACGCTATGGCAGAGGCCGACGTTGCGTATGCTGGGCGCGATTTCCTTTATTGCCCAGCAATTGATCGCCATCGGGTTGACGTACTGCATGAGCAGCGCATTGGGGCACACCTCTTCGATATCGCGGCAGATCGCTTCGAGAACTGGGATGGTACGCAGACCGCGGAAGATGCCGCCGATGCCAAGCGTATCCGCAATGGTTTGTCGCAGGCCGTACTTCTTGGGCACTTCAAAGTCGGTGACCGTCGCGGGCTTGTAACCACCAACCTGCATCATCAGGATGACGAAGTCCGCGCCTTTCAGCGCTTCCCGGCGATCGAGCGTCGCCTCGATGCGGACGGCGCTCAGCTTTAGCGCTTCGCATATGCGTCGCGCGACGATCTCTGATGTCTTCAGGCGCTCGGGGTCGATGTCGAACAGGCTGATGATGTAGTCGTGGTCGGACGGCGTGGACAACACGTCGCCCAGGATGTTCTGGGCAAAGACGGTGCTTCCGGCACCAACGAGACAAATTTTCGGCATGTGGCTCTCCTCTGATGGGACGCCCCCGTCATGCCTCTTTCAATCGGGATAATCTTCCTGCTAAAAGCAAAATGATTCTCGGATCGGAGCAATCGGACATGAACTCGGAGGAATCCAACATCGCGGGCAGGTGGGTTGGATCGCCTCGCGATTTTCTCATCGAGCAACATGTGGCGGATACGATGAGGTCCGCACATTGGCACGATCACATCGAGATCAACCTGCTTCTCGAGGGATCCATGACGTACCTGTTCAACGGAAGGCAGGAGCACGTCGTCGCGGGACGCCTCGTTTTATTCTGGGCCGCGATCCCCCATCAGACGATCTTTGTCACGGCAAATTCGCCGCTGGTTTGCATCTATCTTCCGCTCGTCGATTTTCTGGCGCTGCCGATCGAAGCAACAGCGCGGCAGGCGATCTTGCAGGGAGCATTCGTTCACGAGCCGAACCCCTCACTGGCGGCCAGCGCATTGGGTGCGCAATGGGAGGGTGAGTGGAACCATGGCGACCAGGTGCGCCGACAACTGGTGAACGACGAGGTTGGCCTCAGGGTACGACGGCTGATCCTTGATCACTCGGACGGTGGATTTGATCGCAGGGAAGCAACAGCGTTGGCTGGTGGTCCTGGCATCAGGTACACCCAGATACTCACCGAACTTATCAGTACGCGCTATTGCGAACCATTGACGCTGACCTCGATCGCGAAGCTGGCCCGCGTCCACCCAACTACGGCGAACCGGGCATTCCGCGACGTGCTCGGAATCTCCGTGATGGAATATCTCACGCGCTTCCGTCTGGCGAGAGCAATGCAGAAACTGGCTGAGACGGACGATCCGATACTCAATGTTGCTCACGACTGCGGCTTCGGCTCGACCGCGCGATTCTACGATATCTTCAGGAAGCGGACCGACACGACACCGCGTCAGTTCCGTATCATGACGCGATCGAGGTAGATGGAAACCTTTGCGGCCGCACTCCGTTCCCAAAGCCGCAGAATAGGCAGAGTATTTCCTTTTGTCCAAGCGATCGGCTGGCGATAGTTTTGGGAGACATCCATGTCCGATTTCGCAAATCGCTATATGTCCTTCTTATTCTCTGGCGGGTTGGAAACTAGAGAAATGAATACGGTGGCACAGCGGATCGATTCCTTTCAAGATCATGGATTGATCTCTCGCATCTACCACTGCTGCACTCGCAACATTTGAAAGAAGATCTGATCACTCATCGCCAGGCACGCCATAGGACGGGGCGACCAGCGGGTTGAGAGCGCGCATCACATAATCTGCGGCCTGCGGCTGGTAGATTTCCCACGCGCGTGCAACGGCGGCAATTGGGCAGCCCTCGTCTAGCCAGTCTATACGCAATTCCGCATAAGGCCAGGGTTCCTTGTCAACGATCAGTAGGCTTGCCGAATGAACCGGGCCGGCTTCGCCGCCCACATCAACGGCCGCCCTGAGCGCTGCGATCAGCCGGTCTCCCAAAGTGCCTGTCGCAGCCTCGAACATCTCAACCATTGCCTGCGGCACGCCGTCGTGTGCCAGCAGGTTACCGGCTGCGACACATTGAGGACCGATGGCCGAGGTCCAGATGCCGAGAGCGTTGACGCCGGAATGAATGGCCGTCCTGCCCTCCGCATCCACCGCCAGCAACTGGCGATAGTCCGGAAAGTCATCACTCTGTCGCGCAGCGGCGACGGCATCTGCGGCGCTCGCGCCGTTTGCGAGTTCCGCAAGCATTTTTGGGCCAAGTGCAGGGTTGGTGACGTTTTGCGTCGCAACCGCGCCGACACCTGCACCAGCCCAGGCACAACGGGCGGCTACAGCGGGAGAAGACGACGAGATCGCCACACCGAGCTGGCCGGTCTGTTCACAGCGAGCGACGATGGAAAAGGTCATGGGAACTCCTGTGCCAGGACAGCTAGTTGACGTTTTTTGGTATGGGTTTGTGTCGGCCAACGGGCGCCGGCCGACAGCTATCTCATAGCGCAGATATCAATCGGGGATGACGGCCGTCGCGTCGATCTCGACGAGCCATTCCGGCCTTGCCAGCGCGACGACGACGAGGCCCGTGCAAACGGGATGCACATTCTTGATGTACTCGCCCATGGTCCGGTAGACGGCCTCGCGGTGGCGCACGTCGGTCAGATAGACGACCAACTTTGTGACATGTTCCATACCTCCGCCGGATTCCTGGACGAGCTGACGGATATTTTGCATGACCTTGTGGGTCTGCTCGACTGGGTCGTGACTTTCGATATTCTTGGCGGTGTCGAGATCCTGCGGGCATTGGCCACGCAGGAAAATCATCGCGCCGCGGGCGACGACAGCCTGGCTGAGGTCGTTGTCGAGGTTTTGCTCGGGGTAGGTCTCTTTGGTGTTGAACTTGCGAATGCGCGTATGTGCCATTCTCTTCTCCATCGGATTTTTGCAAAATGCTGGCGCAGTTGTGCCCTTGATCAGGCCTGGCGCGCGTAGGCGAGGTAGTTGTCCTGGATGAGTATGTGATCGGTCACGTGCTTGGCGTCGTGCCAGACGCCCCAAATGAAACTGGAGCCACGGCCGGACAGCCACGGAAGACCAAGGAAGTAGATGCCTTTTTCCGCTGACACACCACGCTGGTGCTTCGGGCGACCTGCGTCGTCGAAAGCGTTGACCTTCAGCCAGCTGTAGTCCGAGACAAACCCCGTTGCCCAGATGATGGTGGTGACACCGGCATCCCGCAGGTTCAGTTCGCGCAGCGGACTGGTTACACAGTCGACTTGCGGTCCTGGGATACGTGCGCCCGGCTCTTCCGGCAGGCCGAGGCCGTTGCGGGCAACGAAGGCGTCCGCCTCGTCAAGCAGAGACAAATAATTCCGGTCGCCGCGATCGAGGTTTCGGGCAAGGTCGTCGGCAAAGGAAAGTGATCCGTCACGGTAGGCGCCGGTCATGCCGGCAAGCACCATGCCTTGCGATGCCAGGCGGCGGAAGTCGATCGTCTTGCCCCCGCGCGCGCCGCTGACGGCAATCGTCACGTGTTCGAAGCCCGGAGCCTGCGGCTGTGCATCCCATTTTCCGAGAACACCGAGCCACCAGACAAAGTCGCGACCACGATAGGCGCGAGGAGGACGGTCGTGCGGGCCGACAGACAGGTAGACCTTGCGTCCTGCAAGCATCAGTTCCTCAGCGATCTGGACGCCGGACGAGCCAGCGCCGACCACCAGCACGGCGCCCTCCGCAAGTTGCGAGGGATTGCGATAGTCGCTGGAATGCATCTGTATGATACCGGGCACCGCAGGTACGACCGGCGGGATGCTCGGGCTCTGGAACGGTCCGGTGGCGGCGACGACATTGAGGGCTTCGATCACGCCAGCCGATGTCTGCACACGAAAGCCGGGGCGGTCTTCAAGCCGTTCGACCTTGGTCACGTCAACGCCGCAGCGGATCGTGGCCTTGTGCATGTCGGCATAGGCTTCGAAATAATCGGCGACGCCATCCTTGGGAACGAAGCCGTCCGGGTCGCCTGGAAAGTCCATGCCGGGAAACCGATCGTGCCAGGCAGGCCCGTTGGCAACGAGCGAATCCCAGCGCATCGAGCGCCAGCGTTCGGCGATGCGCCCACGCTCGAGCACGATGTAGTCGACGCCGTTGCGACTCAGATGTTCGCTCATGGCCACACCTGCCTGGCCGGCTCCGACAACAAGCGTATGGATCTTCTCGACTGACATGCACTCGCCCTTTTCTGTTTCGCCACGACCCGCCGATCGGCGTCAGCTATCGTTCCGCTCTAGCGAAGGGTCGGCATTGAGAAAATTACGATTTGCTGCAGCACTGGTTAGGATTGCCGAAAGCAAGCGTCCGCTTAGGCCTGCAGTTGGTGCTCGATCCGCCGCTTAGAGCGTTTACACTTTAGCAAACGACGATTATTAGGTTCGCATTGAAGCCTAGGCATCGTGTGCATAGGCAGATCAGTCGGCCTCTGGGCGCGACATATGGCGTCAGGGCCTCAAATGCGTTTTACGCTGCGTCAGCTTGAATATTTCATCGCAACTGCCGAGGCAGGTTCTATTACTGTGGCGTCGGACCGTATCCGCGTTTCGCAGCCGTCAATTTCGACCGCCATCTCACAGCTCGAGATTGAACTCAACACTCAGCTTTTCTTGAGGCGTCACGCTCAAGGGCTTTCTCTGACGCCCGCTGGCCAAAAGCTCCTGTTGCAGTCCAAGGCAGTCATCGAGGAGGCGCAAAATCTTTACACTGCAGCGTCCGAGGCGACGGAGCAGATACGTGGAACATTGTCACTCGGTTGTCTTTTGACCTTCGCACCGATGCTGCTGCCGGAAGTGAGTCAGAGCTTCAAGGCCGCTTATCCCGGCGTGACCGTGAGGCCCAGTGTCGTGGATCACCGAACACTTCTTACCAGGCTGGAGCGTGCCGAACTGGACATCGCACTCTCCTATGACCTGCTGATTCCGGAGGGATTCGAATTTACGCCGCTTGCCGAGCTGCCGCCCTACGTCCAGGTTGCCGAAACCGACCCGCTGGCAGAGCGCTCCGCGATCTCGCTTGCCGAACTCGAGGAGCATGAATTCATCCTTCTCGATCTGCCGCTTTCTCGCGACTATTTTCTCGGGCTGTTTGCTGCCGCGGGCGCCACTCCGAACATCGTCGCACAGATCCAGCATCAGGAAGTCATTCGCACGATGGTTGGTAACCGTTATGGCTACACGCTCGCCAATGTCCGGCCAAAGAACAAGGCGGCGCTCGATGGCAGGCGGCTTGTCAGTCTTCGTTTGTCCGGTGAACACAAACCGATGCGCATCGGTCTGATCCGTGTCGGGCAACAAGTGTCGACCCGGCTCGTGAGGGCCTTCGAAGAGCATTGCAGCAACCTTATTTCCGACAATTACGTGCCTGGCATGGAAGCGCCGATCCTCAATCTGCGCCGGACCAACCAGAGCTAGGCTCGCTTTTTTCAAAGCACCAGTTCCGAATATCCTATTTTTCTTTTCGATCGCCGGCTGACAGTGTGCGCGCCAAACGCCGCCTTGACAGCGCGGTGAATGCCGCATCACGGAGCCCAGCATGCAAGAGAAGAGCCAGTCCGCAAACCAGACAATCGCATCCATTGTCGAAGAGATGACCAACCAGGAAAAGGTCGATCTCCTCTCCGGTTTCGGAATGTGGAAGACGGCGGCGGTTCCCGCTTATGGCATCAAGCCGATCGTCATGACCGATGGCACGTACGGGGTGCGGTACTCGATCCCCCAGATCGACAGCGATGAACGCGGCGGCATGGACCTGGATGCGTTCCTATCGGTGGTCAACCAGCGCGCCAGCGATGTCGCCATCGCCTGGGGCGAAATGAAGCCGGCGACGTGTTTTCCGAATGGTTCGGCCATGGGCAACAGCTGGGACGAAGCATTGATGCAGCGGCTTGGCGTGCTGCTTGGCCAGGAGTGCCGTGCGATGGGGGTGCATCTGCTGTTGGGACCCGGCATCAACCTGCGCCGCACGCCTCTTGCCGGACGGTCTTATGAATACTACTCGGAAGATCCTTTTGTCACGGGCAAGCTGTCGGCAGCAGTGATCGAAGGAGTGCAGTCCCAAGGGGTCGGCACATCGCTCAAGCACTTCGCCTGCAACAATTCCGAGGTCGAGCGGACGACAATGGACAGCGTCGTCGAGGAGCGCGCGCTGCGTGAAATTTATCTCAAGGCTTTCGAGATCGCCATCACCCAGGCCAAGCCTTGGACGATCATGTCTTCCTATAACCGCCTGAATGGCGTCCAGGCCTCTGAGGACCCGTGGCTTCTCGACCACGTCCTGCGCAAAGACTGGGGCTTCGAAGGCGTCGTTGTCTCGGACTGGCATGGCATCAAGGACCGTGCTGTGTCGTTGATGGCAGGTGGCGATCTTGACATGCCGGAAAGCCCGCGGCGCAAGGCTGACCTTCTCGCTGCTCTGGACAGTGGCGCAGTTCCGGCGGACACGGCAAACCTGTCGTGCCGGCGCATGCTGGAAATGATCGAGCGATGCAATGAAGGCGCAAAGGCGCCGCTGCCGGTTTACACCGCCGAAGAGCATCACGCCGAAGCGCGTGCCATGGCCGCGGCCTCCATGGTCCTCGTGAAAAACCAGGACGTCTTGCCAATCCGGTCGGACATGCGACAGATCCTTGTGGTCGGTCGTGATGCGGGTACCCCGGTCATTCAGGGGTCCGGCTGCGCGACGACCATCCCCACGATGGTCGATCAGCCGCTGGAGCAGCTGGAACAGGCTCTCGGAGTAGGCCATGCCTTGATTTTCCGCGAGGAAGCGGACGCTGAGACCCTTGAACTGGCGGCGAAGGCCGATCTGGTGTTGGTCTATACCTCAACCGAAGGCGCCTATGACGGTGAAGGTTCGGACAGGACCACGCTTGCGCTTGGCCCCGGTCAGAATGCGATGATCGCCGCCGTCGCGGCAGTGTCGGACAAGGTGGTCGTCGTAATCGCCTGCCCCGACGCGGTGGAAATGCCGTGGGTCGATCAGGTAGGCGCGGTGCTCGTCACTTTCTATTCCGGCCAGGCGATGGGCGGTGCGGTTGCCGACATTTTGACCGGCAAGGTCAATCCATCAGGCAAGCTGTCCGTCACCTTCCCGAAGCGTCTGGCCGAGGTCCCAGGCTTCCTGCATTATCCAGGTGAAAACGGTCGGCACATCTATAGCGAGGGCATCCATGTCGGGTACCGCGCCTACGATCTGCGCGAGATCGAGCCCCTGTTCGCCTTCGGTCATGGATTGAGCTACACGACGTTTGCCTATTCCGACCTGGCGGTATCGTCCTCGGAAATTGGACTTCGCGACGAGATTAGCGTTGCCTTTACGGTGACCAACACCGGTGACCGTTTCGGCGCGGAAGTGGTACAACTCTATTTGCAGGCGCCCGGCAAGCGGTTGAAGCGATCGCCCCAGGAACTCAAGGGTTTTGCCAAGCCCGTTCTTGCGCCGGGAGAAAGCAAGCGGGTTCAGATTTCCGTTAAGGGCTCGGAACTGGCAATCTGGGATCCGACTCTGGGGCGGTGGGTGCTCGAAGGCGTCCATGCGCGGCTCGTCGTTGGCGCTTCGTCGCGCGATCCGCGGCTCGCGGCCGAGCTGAAACTCAGAGCCTCGGTCTTGCCCTTCCGCCGGCTCGCCTACGATACCCAGCCTGCCTACGTGCTCCCGAACGCCATCGCCTGCGAGCACATCTGCGCCTATCTGACAAACCGCTGCAATATTTCGAGAGAGGATGCGATGCGCATGCTCACCCATTGCTCAAACTCGTTCTTCGGCATTTTTACCTCGCTCGAACGTCGCCTCCGACTGTCCATACCGGAAGCCGAGGTTGCCGGCCTGATCGCGGAGATCAACGCGGCGATGGACCAGGCGGAGGCTGAGCTTTGACCTCGACGCAGGATTGGCTGGCGCGACTGGTCGCCCATCCCACCGTCAGTTCCGACACCAACCTGCCGCTAATCGAGGAGATCGAAACCGCGCTTACGAATACTGGCGCGGTTTGCGAACGCTTCTACGATGGCACAGGACAGAAATCGGCGCTTCTGGTCCGCTTGGGACCTGCAACGCACGGGGGGCTGATGCTCTCCGGGCATGTCGACGTCGTTCCGGTCGTCGGGCAGGACTGGACGGTCCCTCCCTTCACATTGACCCGGAATAACGGCAGGCTTTACGGACGCGGCACGACCGACATGAAGGGTTTCGTCGCATCGGCATTGGCGCTGGCAGAGATGATCGATGTAAAAAGCCTGGCTGCGCCACTCTGGCTGGCAATCTCCTATGATGAGGAGATTGGCTGTGTTGGCGTGAGGCCGATGCTCGAAGAGATCGTCGCGCGGGACATCCTGCCCGATCTCATCGTCGTGGGGGAGCCGACATCGATGCAGCTTGGCCTTGGCCACAAAGGCAAGATGGCATTCCAAGTGAAGGCCAAAGGTGTTCCGCGACACTCTGCCGAAGCACCGCTTGCCCTTAACGCGCTCCATATCGCGACCGATTTCATATCAGGCCTGCGGCGGCTGCAGGAAGAAATCGAGGCCCGCGGTCCGCGTGAGCCGGGCTACTCCGTGCCCTATGCAACGGTGCATGTCGGCAAGTTATCGGGGGGAACCGCGATCAACCTCGTGCCAGATCACGCCGAGCTGCTGATGGAATGCCGGATGATGGCGGCCGACGATCCACTTGCTCTCGCCGAGCAGATACGCAAGGCCGGTGCCGCGGCTGTAGAACCCTACCGGGACCGCTTCAGAGAGGCGTCGATCGATATCGAGATAACCGGTAACTATCCGGGCCACTCGGTTGGTGCCGAGCATCCCGTTATTCAGGCCTTTGCTTCCTGTCTGCCAAAGGGAAGCAAGGAGTGCCGGGTCAGCTTTGGCACCGAAGCCGGGCTCTTTGCTCAAGCACTCGACGTGCCAGTGGTGATATGCGGTCCGGGCAGCATGGATCAGGGCCATCGCCCGGACGAATTCATCGACGAATCTCAGCTCGCCGTCTGTGATGGGGTCCTCGCTGCAGCTGCCGCGCGCTTTTGCGCGAGCCGGCGCCCGCTTGCTTCGCATGTGCCAAAGCAGATGCACGGAAAAATGTAATTTACCGAAGCCGTGTTGACGGGAAAAGTAGCTGATGAAGGTTAAACAAACTCAGAGGGTAAAATGAACAACAACGTATCACGCCGTGGTTTCATTAAGACGACCACCGGACTTGCAGCCATCGCAGTGGCGGCTCCGGCTCTTCTCAAGGGTACACGCGCATTTGCCGGGGAAACGTTGGTCGTCCGCGACATGGGCGGTGCTTTCTACGAGGGCTTCAAGGTCGCCTTCTATGACACCTTTACTGCCGAGACGGGTGTCACCATCCAGACCAACACGAATGAGCCGGACCCGATCCCGCAGTACAAGATGGCGATCGATACCGATACCAAGCTGTTCGACGTTGCCCTGATGACACCGGAGCACGTCCTGCGTATCCGCCAGCTCGGCGACCAGTACATGCTGCCGCTCAACATCGAGGTGCCCAACAAGGCTGATTTCACGCCGCACACATTCGAGCCCGATTTTGCCGGCGTCGCGATCTTCGCCCTGGCGATGGGCTATCGCAAGGATACGGTGAAGAGCGTCCCGACCAGCTGGGCCGACTTCTGGAACGTCCAGGGCTTCCAGGGGCGCCGCGGTCTCTGGCGCAGCCCGGTCACCACTCTCGAGATGGCGCTGCTTGCCGATGGCGTGCCGCTCGACAAGCTTTATCCGCTCGACGTCGAGCGTGCGTTCAAGAGCCTCGACAAAATCAAGTCTCACATCAACATCTGGTGGACTTCGGGCGCTCATGCCACGCAGTTGCTGAAGGACGGCGAACTGGACCTGATGTCGACCTGGTCCACGCGTGCTCAGGCTGCCATCAACGCCGGTGCTCCGGCTGGTATCGTTTGGAACGGCGGTCTGTTCAATATTGATGGCTGGACGATCGCCGGCAACACCGAGAAGGCGGATCTCGCCCGAAAGTTCATCGAGTGGTGCCTGGATGCCAAGCGTCAGGCGGCTTACACCGATCTCCTGGCTTGCGGACCGACCAACATGAAGGCCTATGAACACCTGAGCGCGGAAAAGGCCGTCCTGTTGCCTACGGCTCCTGACAATATCAAGGGCCTGACGGTTCTCAACGCCGCATACTGGGCGGAACATCAGGACGAGCTCACCCAACGCTTCGAGCAATGGATCCTGAGCTGATCTCAAGCCGAACAAGTCCACTTGAACTTAAGGCCTCGCCCTCGGGCGCGGCTATCGCTTTGACAAAGGGTGGCCCGGTTTCGCAAGAAGCGGAACGGGCCATTTCAACAAACGGATTCCCCATGGCTGAACTCTCCGCCAACAATACATTCTCTCGGCAGCGCCTGAGGCTCGACAGCCTGTGGCTCTCGACGCCGGGGCTTGTTTACATGGCGCTGTTGCTGATCCTGCCGTCCGGCGCGCTGATCTGGCAGTCCTTCGTCAACCCCAAATCCGGGGCTTTCGATCTGACCGTCTACGAGCAGATGTTCTCGGCCGGGGTCTATGTGAAGGTCCTTGCCAACACCTTCGCCATCTCGGCACAGGTCACCATCGTCTGCCTTCTGGTCGGTTATCCGATCGCCCTCTGGCTGGCCGGCATGCCGGAGCGACGCAGGCGCATGGCCATGTGGCTTGTCCTGTTGCCGTTCTGGGTGAGCCCACTTCTCAAGAACTTCGCCTGGATCGTGCTTCTCGCCCGCAAGGGCATCGTCGCGCAGATGCTGACCGGCATGGGTTTCGATACCGAGCTTAACCTCCTCTATGGCCGTGGCGCCGTGGTGTTCGGCATGGCGCATGCCATGCTGCCGATCGCCATCCTCACCATGCTGCCAACCATGCTGGCCATCGACGGCCGCCTGATGCCGGCGGCCATGACCATGGGAGCGAGCCGCTGCCAGTCCTTTTGGCGCATCTTCATGCCACTTTCGATGCCGGGCGTTGCTGCCGCCGGCCTGCTGATCTTCGTCATGGGTCTCGGTTTCTTTATCACGCCGGCTCTGCTCGGATCGCCCAACGAGACGGTGATCGGCCAGATGATGATCACGCAGGTGCAAAAACTCTTCAACATGCGGCTTGCCGGAGCGCTTGCGGCTCTGCTTCTGGCCGTGACGCTCATCACGATTGCTGTTTATGACCGTTTCTTCGGGATGTCGGCCGTGTCGGGCAACAGTGCGGTTGCAAAACGTGGCGGCATCATCGGTGCGATCGGCGGCTTCATCATCGAGATAGGCGCTGCCGCTAGCGATCTTGTCGCGCGCATGCTGCCGGCACGTCTGGCGCGCGGAGCCTTGACCATCTTCGTCTGGATCGTGATTGCCGTGATGATTGTGCCGGTCCTCGCCTTCCCGCCCATGGCCTTCTCCGGCTCGACCTTCCTCGAATTTCCGCCAAAGAGCTTTTCGCTGCGTTGGTTCGAGGCCTATATCAGCTCTAGCCAGTGGATGGGCGCAACGACGCGATCGGCCGTCATCGCCATCGTAACCGGTGTTCTCGCCACGATCGTTTCCGGCATGGCCGCGTATGGCCTGGCACGAACGCAGCGCAAGGCGGGAGGTCTTATCTTCCTGTCCTTCATGCTGCCGATGATCGTACCCAATATTGTCATCGGCGTGTCGCTGTTCTACGTGCTGGCCAAGGTCGGGTTGATCGCCACCGACACCGGCATCATTCTCGGCCATACGTTGTCAGCAATGCCGATCGTGTTCGTTATTCTCCTCACCACGTTCCGCGGCTTCGACTGGCGTCTTCTGCAGGCAGCGGAGACGCTTGGCGCCAGCCGCTGGCAGCAGATCCGCCTCGTCCTCCTGCCGCTGGTCAAGGGCGGTGCCGTTGCGGCATTCCTGTTCGGCTTGCTGCATTCCTTCGAGGAGCTCACCATCGCGCTGTTCGTCGGTGCGGGCGTCAAGCAGACGCTGCCAAAACAGATGTGGGACGATATCATCCTGAGCATTTCCCCGACTCTGGCTGCGGCCTCGGTCTTCATCGTGGCGGTGGTGACTGTACTCTTCGTCATCGCCGAAAAGGCAAGGCCGCGCTGACATGCGCAGACCTGCCTCTCCCATCACGACCAAAGGAACCACTTTTGATATGTCAGCCGCTTTTGCCAACACGCCGGAATTCAAGCTTCAGGTCCAGGGGCTTGCCAAGCTCTATGGCGAGACAACCGCACTCGATCACGTTGATCTCGAAGTGCGCAAGGGGGAGCTTCTCACGCTTCTCGGACCCTCCGGTTCGGGCAAGACCACCCTCCTGCAACTCATTTGCGGCCTTCAGGAGCCAACGTCTGGTACCGTCGTGATCGACGGCAAGGATCAGACCTACGCGCCGGTCAATAAGCGCGACATTGGTGTCGTTTTCCAGAACTACGCGCTCTTTCCGCATATGACGGTAGCGGAGAATGTCGGTTTCGCTTTGAAGATGCGTAATCTGCCCAAGGCCGAGATCGCCACCAAGGTGGCCAAGTCGCTGGAAACCGTCGGGCTTGCTCACGCGGCCGATCGTTCCCCGTCGCAGCTTTCCGGTGGCCAGCAGCAGCGCGTCGCACTCGCCCGCTGCCTCGTCTACGATCCGGCCATCATCCTGATGGACGAGCCGCTCGGCGCACTCGATGCCAAGCTTCGAGAAGTCATGCAGATCGAGATCAAGCGTATTCACCGCGAGACTGGCGCCACGATCATCTTCGTCACCCACGACCAGCAGGAAGCGCTAGCGCTTTCCGACCGCATCTGCCTGATGAACAACGGTAAGATCACTCAGCTCGGCACGCCGCGGCAGATGTATGATGAACCCGAAAATCTGTTCGTCGCGGATTTCATCGGCGTATCCTCGATCATCCGCGGCACGGTCAAGGCCGGTGCGCTCGATACGGCGATTGGCACGTTGCCGATCGCTTCCGGGGTGCCTGCCGAAGGTGCCAAGGGCGCGCTCGTCGTCCGTCCCGAAATGATTGCGCTTGGCGACGGGTTCTGCGAGGGGCGGGTGCGCGAAACGGTCTATGGCGGTTCCGAACTGCGCGTCATCATCGATATTGGCGAACAGGAAATCATTGCCCGCGCACCGGCCCAGGCGGGCGATGTGGCCGTGGGCTCGACGGTCCGTTTCGGTTGGGCACCGGAGGCCGCCCGCTTCCTCGCAGCCACGGATTGATTCAGGGAGCTGAGCGATGACCGCCTTGCGATTTCTCTATGATTGCGATCCCGGCGCTGACGATGCGCTGGCAATGCTTTTCGCACTCGGTCGGCCCGATGCACTGGACATGATTGCCGTGACCTGCGTTGCCGGTAATGTCGGGCTGGAACCCGTCGTCAATAACGCGAGGCGCATCCTCGAACTGGCCGGGCGGGAGGATATCCCGGTCTATTCCGGTGCTGCGCGGCCGATCATGGCGTCGCGCGGCCGCGTTTCCATCATGCACGGCTCAGACGGCCTTGCCGGCAGCACGCTACCTGCGCCGACTATGCCGCTCGCGGCGGGTCATGCGGCCAATGAAATCGCGCGGATCGCGCGGTCGGAACGAAAACTGCATATCTGTGCGACCGGGCCGTTGACCAATCTGGCGCTGGCGCTGCGTCTCGATCCGGAACTGCCGGAATACGTCAGCGCTATTACTATCATGGGCGGCGCAGCATTCTGCCCCGGCAACACCACGCCGCTCGCCGAATTCAACTTTGCCGTCGATCCACATGCCGCAGCGATAGTCTTCGACAGCGGCATTCCGATCACTATGCTCGGTCTCGACGTCACGCGTCAGGCGGCTGTCAGCGAGGATATGATCCTTCAGGTGCAGGCGATTGGCACTCCCGTTGCACAGGAAGCAGCGCACCTGCTGATCAATTATGGCTCGATGGATCCGTGCCTCCATGATCCTGCGGCAATCGCATGGATGCTGATGCCCGAAATTTTCGAGGCCGTGCGCGCGCATGTCTCCATTTGTACCGATGCCGGGCCGGCCGCCGGACAAGTGGTGGCAGCTGTCAGCGACCGACATCTCGGAGGAAAATTACCGAACTGCTCGATCGTCGTGGGCGTCGATGCGAAGGTATTTCGGCAGTCGTTCGTGAGCGCACTTAGGGAATAGCGCCCGTCAAGATGCTGCGGTCATGTTCATAATTTGCCGACATCGGTGGATCTTGCTTTGTTCACCTGGCCGGCTCAAGCAGTTCCGCAGGGTTGCCACCCGTTACGACAGAACGCGAATTTCCTTCGAAGCGTTCCTTTCACTGGCCCGCAAAAATCTGGCTGCCGGACTTCGCGGAGCGCCTTTCGTTCACCTCTCGCTCTGCGACGGCAAAGCTTCCGCCGACTGATGAAATCAGTGAGCTTGGCCCATGGATTTTGATGTGCCGTGACGCCTGCTTCTTGCATTCAGGATCATGATTGATCCGATAGTCCACGCCGGATGCACCTCTTGATTACTTGATGAGTTCTGGCCACGACGCTTTCTCTTGAAAGAGCCTGTCGACAAGCGCGAGTATCTGCACAACGAAGAGCCACTCCAGTTTTCGCTCAACTGACATGGCGTTTGGCTGAAATCGCTTGTAAGCCCACCATCGCTTAGCGACTGGAACCTTCGGCCCATCTGAAGGCAGTGACGTGAAGACAGTCGTTATCGTTTCATCGCCGAAATCCGCGACGACCTCAGATGCGACTACCTCCATACGTTCTCGATCTTCATCGTTGAAGTGGGATGATGATCCTGGTTGTTGCCTATCGTTTTCGCCAGGTCGCAACCCTGATGACGCGCAAAATGAGGCGGCTCGGGTAAGCCGTGCTGGAGAAGACTTGTTGTTCCGCCACGGTGAAGTCCGATTGCTTGACGAGGGTGGAAGCGACACCTGATTGCGGATTGCGATCGAAGCGGGCAAAGTTCGAGGAAGCGACCCGCAAACGCAACCGGTACCCTTTCCTGAACAGCCGGCTGATATGCCCGAGGCTTGCGGCAGCCGCTTGACGAGAAGACCACGCAAGAGAGAGGATGTAAACAAATGACATCGCAAACGAAAGCGCCGGACTTCGGGCTGGCCGGGAAAGTGACTTTGGTAACGGGAGCGAGCCGCGGGATCGGGCGGGCATGCGCCATTGCCTGCGCGGCTGCCGGGTCGGATATGGTCGTTGGCTTGCGCGACATCTCGGCGTCATCAGACTTGATCGAGGAGCTCGAAGCAACAGGCCGCAAGGTACTGGCCGTGAAGCTCGATATCTCGAACCGTGACCAGATTGCGGTCGCAGTAGAGGAGGCCCTCAAGGTCTTCGGGAAAATCGATGTTCTTATCAACAACGTCGGCGTTGCGCCGGGCAACCTGGCAGAGCTTGTCGAGGAAGCCGACTTGGATCAAATCCTCGACGTCAACATCAAGGGCACATTCCTCATGACGCAGGCCGTTGCCCGCCACATGATTGAACGCAAAGCTGGAAGGATCATTAACATCAGCTCACAGGCAGGTACGGTGACTCTTCGTGGTGAAGCGATCTACTGCATGAGCAAAGCGGCGATCAATCATTTGACGCGGTGTCTCGCCGGCGAATGGGCAATGTACGGCATAACGGTCAATACGGTCGCGCCGACGTTCATTTGGACAGATGGGACGAGGCCGGCACTGGCCGACCCGGATTTCTACAAACACACTGTCGGGCACATACCGCTCGGACGTATTGGCGACACAGATGACGTCATCGGTGCCGTGGTTTTCCTGGCGTCACCAGCCGCAGCCCTCATCACCGGAACAAATCTTCTGGTCGACGGCGGCTGGTCGGTGGCTTAACCTGAGCACAGTGTGAGAAGAGCGGCTCCCATGTTCGCTTGGGGGCATGGCAAGTGAGAATGCGTCAGCCATTCCATCCGTTCTCCCTTCCAATCGGACCACCATAGCCACCTTTTGGATCCGCCGGTTCGGCAGCCTCAGCCACTAGGCTCGCGTTCAAAGTCGAATATGCTTTGGGTTGCAAGCGCCGCCGCGCCACGGGCCCAGGAATTCTGCACCCAGTCGGTTACCATTTGTGGCTTTGAAAAGAAGACGAATTCCTCCATTGCCCTGCGGATCGGCTCAAGAAGCGCTTCACCGAACTGCACCGCCTCTCCACCGACCACGATGATTTCCGGATCAAACAGGTTGACCACATCGGCAAGATGCCGGCCAATTCGCGATCCGCTGTCCTCAAGGATGGAAAGCGCCATTCGATCGCTCGCCGCCACCGCGGCGGCGAAGTCCGCGCGCGAAATCTCTTGCCCGGTCTGTCTCTGCCATTCAGCCAGCATGTAAGCCTCCGAAGCATGGGCCATCAGACAGCCATGCCGGCCGCATTCGCAAAGCCGACCGTTCAGGACGGAGGTGATGTGGCCCAACTTCCCGGCGGCGCTATGGCTGCCATGATAGATTTCGCCCTTGATGACAAGGGAACAACCGATGCCGGTGCCGATGGCGAGGGCGGCAAAATTGTGATGGTCGCGGCCGACGCCAAACAGCCGCTGGGCGACGGCAAACGCATTGACGTCGTCGTCGATCCAGACCGGCACATGGACGCTTTCGGCCAGCATCTCGGCAAAGGGCAGGTCCTTCCAGCCAAAGCGTGGGCTCTGCAGGCAGGTGCCGGTGGCGGGGTCAATCTCGCCTGGTATCGACACGCCGATGCCACGAATTTCATGTTCCTGTCGGTTGGCCTGCAAGAGCAGGCGAGGAATCGTCGCGGCAATGGTCTCGATCATGCCTTCAGGGGTCGTGTCCGCGACGTTTGCCTCCAGGGTGGCGAGTGGCGTTGTCGCGAGATCGGTGAGTACGCACTCGATGTTGTAGCGATTAAGCTTGAAGCCGAGCGCCAGATGGGCCTGATAGTTGATATCAACCGGCACGGGTCTGCGGCCGCCTGCGGTGCCGGAGATGGTCTCACGCTCGACTACGAGTGCTTCCTCCATCAGCTCTGCCGTAACGAAGGTCACCGCCGCCGGACTCAGCCCCGTGATGTGAGCCATTTCGGCGCGCGAAATCGGCCCGCGGTTCCGCAGCAGGTTCAGGATCAGGCGGCGGTTGAGCGCGCGAGACGTGCTAGCGTTTCCTCTCACTTCATTTCCTCGTTAATTTATTTCGTAAATTAATTATTGCCTCATCCTTGAAACTAGTCTACGTTCGGGTCATTGGCAATCGAGGAGAATGCCGCTCGCGGGGATTAATTCGATCCTTGCGCGCTTTCACAGAGTTTACCGCATTAGCCACGTCAGGGCGGCATGTGCCCTGCGAAGGCGAAGCTTTGTCTGGGAGGAGAAGTGCGATGAAAGACCTGATGACTTTGGTTGCTTGTGCAGCCCATTCGCGACGCAAATTCATGATAGGCGCTGGCACCGCGTTGGCAGGCATGGCGCTTGGGTGTCCTGCCGTTGCACAATCAAAAGAACTGACAATTATCTCAAACATCGGCAACGCCTCGCAGCGGGAGGTTTTGCAGCGCATCGCAAGCGAATACGAGAAGGCAAGCGGCGTCAAGGTGACCATCAACAACATGGATCACGAAGCCCACAAGACAGCGATCCGCAGCTATCTCGTGGTCGGAGCGCCCGACATTTGCTTCTGGTTTTCGGGCAACCGCATGAAGGCCTTTGTTAAGCGCGGACTGTTCGACGACATTTCCGATCTGTTCGAGCGCGAGAACTACAAGAGCGTCCTCGGCCCGTCGACCGGCGCGGTCACGGTCGATGGCAAGCAATACGGCCTGCCGCTCGGCGGTCTGCTCTGGGGTATGTACTATCGCAAGGACGTCTTTGCTGAGAAGGGATGGACCGCGCCGAAGACCATCAACGAACTGCTGGCACTCGGCGAACAGGCGAAGGCGGCAGGTATGGTTCCGGTCAGCATAGGCACCAAGGAAATGTGGCCCGCAGCCGGCTGGTTCGATCACATGAACCTTCGCATCAACGGCCTGGAAAAGCATATCGCCCTCATGGACGGCCAGATGTCCTATACCGACACGGCGTTGACGCCAGTGTTCGACGCTTTTGAAGGACTGATCAAGGCGGATCTCTTCAGTCCGAACCACACGTCCTTCGGCTGGGAGCAGGCCGCGGCTGCACTTGCGCAGAAGAAAGCGGCGATGATGGATCTCGCCGGTTTCATCAAATACGGGTTTCCGGAGGATCAGGTCGACCAGATCGCGTTTGCCCCATTCCCGGAGATCACTGCCGGTGTGGCGCGCTACGAGGACTTCGCTCTCAACTCGGTCCACGTACCGAAGAACGCGAAGAACAAGGAAGGCGCGCGTGACTTCCTCGCCTATTTCTACAAGCCTGAAAATCTGTCCGCCTTCCTGGAGACGGAAAGTGCCGTGCCGCCGCGCAGCGATTGCCCGCCGAGCAAGGATCCGCTTGTAAACACTGCTGTGGAATCGTTGAAGACGGTCGTGGGCTMCGCCCAATACTACGACCGCGATACGGATCCTGACATGGCGTTGGAAGGGCTTAAGGGCTTCCAGGAATTCATGGTCAAACCGGACCGGCGCGACCAGATTCTGGAGCGGCTGGAAGCCACGCGAAAGCGCATCTTCAAGTCCTGATCCGCAGTCGCTGCGGTCACGCGCCCTCCCTATGCTGGCCGCATTCCGGACAGGGTTGTGTCTTCAACGCACTCCTGTCCGGATACTTGCGAGGCCAAGAGGCAAAAATCCGCAGGTAGCCGAACACCGATCTTAGAAAGTAGAAAGAGATGTCCAGCTTCTGGCGACGCCACCGCTATTGGATGGCTCCTACCTTGTTTATCCTACCCGGCGCGGTTCTGTTCGGGGTCGTGATCATCATAGCCTCGATCCAGACGGTCTGGGTCTCATTCTTCGACTGGGACGGCGTCGGTCCCATGCAGTGGGTAGGCCTTGCCAACTACGCCCAGCTCATCGATGATCCGCAATTCTACGTCTCGCTCAAGAACAACCTGATCTGGCTCGGCATGTTCATGCTGGCGCCGCCGATTGGTCTGGCACTGGCGCTGCTGCTCAACCAGCCGATCAAAGGCATGCGCATCATGAAGTCACTTTTCTTCGTGCCGCTGGTCTTAGCCTCGGTGACGGTTGGGGTTGTTTTCACCTGGGTCTACGATCCGAGCTTCGGTCTGCTTTCGCTGATCTTTGGCTCTTTCGGGGCAACCGCACCAGCACTGCTGTCGGATGAGCATTTCGTCACATTCGCTGTCGTCGTAGCTGCTCTTTGGCCGCAGATCGCCTTCTGTCTGGTCCTGTTCCTCGCAGGTCTCAACAATTTGAGCGAGGATCTGATCGGTGCCGGGCGGGTCGATGGTGCCCGTGGCTGGCCGATGCTCTGGCACGTCGTATTGCCGCAATTGCGAGAAGTCAGTTTCATCGCGCTGGCGGTGACCGTTATCGGCGCGCTTCGTTCCTTCGACATGGTCGCGGTCATGACCTCGGGCGGCCCGTTCGGTTCGTCCACCGTGCTCGCCTACCAGATGTATGAGCAGTCCATCTTCTCCTATCGCTTTGGATATGGAGCCGCCATCGCTACCGTGCTCTTCGTCATCATGGCCGCCTTTATCGCCTGGTACCTGCGCACGTTGCTCAAGCCGGAACAGGAGAGTGCCTGATGTATCCGCGTCCGATCCCCGAAGAATCATCCTGGCATCGTGCTGCTTATGCCGGCATGGTCGCGCTCATCCTGATCCTTTGGCTCGTACCTTTGATGGCAGTGGTGGCTACGTCCATGCGTTCGTTCCAGGAAGTGATGGCGGGCAACTACTGGGGCTGGCCGAAGAGCTTCAACTTCGTCGAAAACTACATGGCCGTTTTCACGCAAACGGCCATGGCGCGCTATTTCCTCAACAGCATTATCATCACGCTGCCATCCGTGCTCGGTGTGCTGATCCTTTCCACGCTCACTGGCTACGTGCTCTCGCGCTATCGCTTTCGCGGGGCCAACCTGATGTTCGCGCTCTTCGTTGGCGGCAACTTCCTGCCGGCCCAAATCATGATGATCCCGGTCCGTGACCTGATGGTTTCGATCGGTCTCTACGACACCTATTTCGCGCTGATTGTCTTCCACATCGCTTTCCAGACCGGCTTTGCGACGCTGTTCATGCGCAATTTCATCGCAGCACTTCCTGATGAGCTGTTCCAGGCGGCCCGAGCCGAAGGCGCTTCGCCGGGGCAGACGCTGATCCATGTCATCCTGCCGCTTGTTCGCCCGGCTCTCGCGGCTCTCGCGATCCTGACCTTCACCTTCGTCTGGAACGACTATTTCTGGGCGATCGTGCTGACGCAGAGCGATGCGGTGAAACCGGTGACCGCCGGCCTCAGCAACCTGCGGGGCGAATGGGTCTCAGCATGGAACCTCGTGGCGGCCGCCACAATCATGGTCGCGATCCCCCCCGTCGTGATGTTCTTCCTCATGCAACGCCACTTCATCGCCGGCCTGACGGTCGGTGCGGTGAAAGGCTGACGCACAAAGATCAAAGGATGGCACAAATGGCCAGCGTAGAAATCCGAAATGTCCAGAAGCACTATGGCAGCTTCCATGCGCTCAATGACATCAATCTTACGATCGAAGAGGGCGAATTCGTCGTCATGGTCGGCCCTTCCGGCTGTGGTAAGTCCACGCTCTTGAAGACGATCGCAGGCCTGGAGACCGTGACCTCAGGCCAGTTGCGGATCAAGGATCGGGACGTGACCAAACTTGAGCCCGGCGATCGCGGGATCGCCATGGTCTTCCAGTCCTATGCGCTCTATCCCCACATGACCGTGGCGCAGAACATGGGCTTCGGACTTCGCATGGCCGGGCGGCCGAAGGTGGAAATCGATGCGGCCGTTGCGCGGGCTGCAAAAATCCTGCGGCTGGAGGAGCAACTCGAGAAAAAACCGAAGCAAATGTCCGGCGGCCAGCGCCAGCGGGTGGCCATCGGCCGAGCCATCACCCGCTCGCCGGACGTCTTCCTGTTCGACGAACCGCTCTCCAATCTCGATGCCGCTCTTCGCACGCAAATGCGTGTTGAGCTTTCGACGTTGCACGCCGAACTTGGTTCGACGATGATTTATGTGACGCATGACCAGGTCGAAGCCATGACAATGGCGAGCCGCATCGTCGTCCTCAATCGCGGACGCATTGAGCAGGTCGGTGCGCCGCTCGATCTCTACAGCAACCCTGCCAATCTGTTCGTCGCGGGGTTCCTCGGCGCGCCGCGCATGAACTTCGTGACTGGTAGGGTGGTGGAGTCCCGGGGCAGGAGCGCAAGGATTACCTGTGCCGGCGGGCTGAGCGTGGCATTCGACGATCTTGCACAACCGGCTGCCGCGGGCGAAACGGTCACACTCGGCATTCGTCCCGAAAAACTCTGCATCGATGATGCAAGATCAGCCGTAACCTTCGGCGGACAGGTGCGGCTCACTGAATATCTTGGCCGCGAGACCATCGTCTATGTCGATGCCGGCGAACTTGCCACCACCGGCTCGGACAGCGGAACCAGCGTCTTTACCGTGCAGATTGGCGATATACGTCCCTTCCAGATCGCGGCGCCCGTCTCAGTCGGCCTTGTCCCGAGTGATGTCTACCTCTTCGCGGCAGACGGGCGAACCATCAGCTCTCCCAAGCCCGTTGCAAGTCTCTGAATATAGGAAATCATTGAAAATGAAGCGTATTGCTCCGGCGCCCCTTTCTGTATGGCGCCCTCTCAACCTCGACGATTTTTTGCTCGGCGCGCCGCATTATCCGGAGCATGTCGATGAAAGCTTTTGGCGGCACGACGCCGAGCGCATGGCTGACGCCGGCTTCAATGTCGTGCGGCTTGGCGAATTTGCCTGGCACATACTGGAGCCGCGCGAGGGTGTGTTCGACTTTTCGCTCTTCGACAAGGCGATCACCATTTTGGGCGCTCGTGGCATCAAGACGATCTTCTGCACACCGACTGCGACGCCGCCGCGGTGGCTGACCGGGACCTATCCGGAAGTGCTGCGCGTGGACGTGAACGATCGTGTCGCAACTCATGGCTCGCGCCAGCATGCCGACACCAACAGCCCTGTCTACCGTATGCACAGCCGCCGGATTACCGAAGCGCTTGCCAACCACTACTGCGACAATCCGCACGTCGTTGGCTGGCAGACCGACAACGAGCTGAACACGACGTCATCGACCTCCTATTCCGAAGCGACTGAACGAGAATTCCGGCGATATCTCCGGGATCGCTACGAGACGATCGACGCGCTCAATTTTGCTTGGGGCGGAAATTTCTGGGCGACGGCCTACGACAATTTCGACCAGATCACCGCGCCGCGCGCCCACAATCCCGGCTTTCCGAGCCCCGGCCATTTCCAAGACTACCATCGCTTCCTCGCGCATGCGACGGCGGCCTTCCAGCACGACCAGGTGGAAATCCTGCGCCAAACCAATCCGGACTGGTTCATCTTCCACAATCTCGGACGGTTGGAGGATATCGACTTCCGCGGCCAGTTCGGCCAGGACCTCGACTTTATCGGCTTCGATATCTATCCAATGCTCTATGACGAGATGCGTCGCACTGGCGGGCATGCGGCGACGCAGGCGCTGCATCTCGACGTCTGCCGCGCCTATAGTGGCAATTTCATCGTCCCGGAGCAGGCCTCGGGCTTTGGCAGTCAGCCGGGTTTTTCTACCATGACCCCTGAGCCGGGCGAGATGCGTCGCATGGCACTGAGCTCGGTGGCGCGCGGCGCAGACGGCTTGATGTTCTTCCGCTGGCGCCCGGCGCACTATGGTGCCGAAATCTACTGGATGGGCATTCTTGACCACGATGACGTGCCGCGACGGCGTTACCAGGAAGTGATGGAATTCGCGGCCGACATTGCCAAGATCAAGAAGGATCTGCTGGGGACGACCGTGCGGATGGATGTCGCCATCGCTGGTGCCGACTTCGACAATCAGGAAGCATACAAGACCTATCCGATGGGCATGCCAAGCCCATTCGAAGATGCGGTTCACCTGCACCGCTATTGCCATTCCAAGGGCATTGCGTGTGGGTTCATCCATCCCGAGGACGATCTTTCGCGGATCAAGCTGCTCTATGTTCCGCATTGGGTGATGTGGAAGCCTGAGTGGAGCGCAAACGTCGAGACCTTCGTCAAGAGCGGTGGCACGCTGGTGATCGGTGCAATGACCGGAACACGGGATGAGCACAATCACATTCCCACTGTACTGGCGCCTGGCCAAAGCCTCTCCGAACTCTGCGGCGTTCGTGTCGAGGAATTCGGCCGCGTCGTCGAACCCGGTGCCGACGGATTGTTCGGTCTCCATGGCACGGAATTCGGACTGCACAATCCAGCGATGCGACTGCCGGCGAGCTCCTCCGAGCGACGCTATAGGTTTGTGCTCGGCAACCGGGAACACGAGGCCGCACATCTCTACGAACTGCTCGATCTGGATGGCGATGTCGAGGTGCTGGGTCGTTGGAGCAATCGCTTCACCAGCGGACGCGCCGCAATCACCAACCGCAAGGTGGGCGTAGGAAATGCTATCTACATGGGCACCTACCTAACGGAATCGCTGGTGGAGGGATTGGCTGACCTGCTCTTTGCCCGTGCCGGAATATCGCCGCTGGTCGCGGATCTGCCCGAGAATGTGGAGGTAACGATTCGCGAATCCGACGACAGCAAGTTGCTTTTCGTACTCAACACGGACGAAGCAACGGTTGAAGTCTCGTCCCTGCCGTCGGGCGTCGATCTGTTGAGCGGAAAGGACGTCCATGGTCACCTTTCCCTTGGACCGCATGGCTGCGCTATCATACGCTTCTAAGCTATTTAAGGTGAGGCTGGAACGACAGGATGGTTTAGTCATGGCAGTGCCAAGTTGGCGCCTCGCGGGACCGGCAACTGCATACCAGCCTTAGGCGCGGCAATTGCCACGCAGATTTGGTGGGCAGTCGCAACAAAACCAAATAAAACCGAACACACTGACGACTAAGCTTGGGCTATCTTCACTGGGAGATCCAAAGGAGTCCCCCCGTGTCAACGCAAGCCCGCAACTGCAAACCTATTCTGGTCTTTCTGCCCAACGGCGCAGCCCATGTGATCGTAAAAAAATTGGCGGAATACAGTTATCAAGCCATCGCCGTATCGACCGTCCCGGAGCTTTTCGACGCGCTGCGATCTGAGCGGTATTCTCTTGCAATCGCCACCCGGCCCGATATCGATATCGTACGCAACATCCAGTCTATCCCCGTCGTCAATCTTGAGGTCTTTTTCCATTCCGAGCCGGCCACCAGCGGATCTATAGCGACTTCGAAACGGTTCAATGGAACAGCCTTTATAGACCGCATCAAGATACTCGCCGACCCCGAGGCAGATGCGCGACGTGGAGCTTTCCAGATCGGCGCTACGTCGCAGCGGCCGACCGGCGTGTCGCGTACAGCGCGGTTATGGTCGGTGATCAAAGGACGGCTCTCCTTGCCAAACACAGTATCCGTGGGAGACTGACCTTGCTTCGCGCTCCAACTCAACTGTGCGATGTCGCCAGACCGATTTCGGCAGGCGCAGCCGTTAGCAAGGGCAAGGTTCCCAGGGACGCTGTTCAGAGAGCCCGAATGTGCCAAACACGTCGGAGCTGGGCAAATCGCCTCCTGAAAAACGCGGTACCGGACCACGAACTACTTCTCTTTTTGGGGTGTCTCATCATGCTCTGGATGATCGGTGCTGCTTCAGCAAGCGGTTACGCTCTGACGGCAGTCTTCCTGCTTGTGGCAGCCGGGCGACTGGTGAGGAAAGCGACAGACGGGTTTGCGACAACATTGCCGAAACGATCTATCGTTGCGCACTGTGCGGTTACGCTCGGGTCGGTCCTGTTCTTCACTCTGATGGCGGCCAGGGCGTGCTATATCGTGGCGATACTGATCGACGCCGGTGATAATGATGGCACGTTGCTTGTCTCGAACAGCGCACACTGACCCCAAGGGGCCGCGTGACCAACGGCGAACCTACGATCTTGCGCTGCGGTTGCAACAAAACGTAACATTTCCTAATAACTTTTTACAATCAAAGTCGCTATGACGAACCGATGAGCGAGACGCTGAGCCGAAAGATACGCAGGTTAGGTGACATCGTTGCTGGATGATGCAATTCTTTCACGAACTTTACGGCGGACAATGGCGTACGACATGACGGTGCCGGAGCAGGTGCAAATTCTCATCGTCGAGGATGATGATGATATCGCTGGAATGCTGGTTGACCTCGTCAAGTCAAGCGGTTTTCGGGCCACGTCTGCCGCGAATGCTGTCGAGATGGACCGGATACTGGCGCGCTCGTCTTTTGACCTGATCCTGCTTGACGCGATGCTGCCGGGTGAGGATGGCTTTAGCATCTGCAGGCGTCTTCGCTCGTCCGGGAAAACGCCAATTTTAATGCTCACCGCTCTTAAAGAGGACATCGACCGCATTCTTGGCCTCGAACTGGGCGCCGATGACTACGTAACCAAACCGTTCAACTCGCGTGAATTGATGGCGCGTGTCAGAAACATCCTGCGCCGTTCCACAAACGCCAGTCAGCAGGACGATGAAGACCTTGGGGCGATGTCTTTTTCGGGATGGCGTATTGATCCGAGGAGCCGGCAGCTATTTGACGCGGATGGCGCACAAGTCTCCATGACGACAGCCGAGTTCGATCTTTTGTGGGCGTTTTGCCGCAACCCGAATAAGGTGCTGACGCGGGAACAACTGCTATCAATGACMCACGCCGGCGCCGCCGGCCCGGTCGAACGCAGTATTGACGCACATATTAGCCGCGTCCGCCAGAAAATAGAACCAAACCTGAAAGATCCGACATTTATTAAAACCGTGCGACTTGGCGGATACTTGTTCGCCTCCCGGGTCGATCGGCTCGCCTGACCCGCGCTTTGCGTAGGGCTTGGCTGACTGCGCGGGACGGTTCAGCGCAAAAACCTGTATTGAGCCAGCACGCCACTGCACTCGCCGAGCTAGCGCTGGCCAATGCCAGCTTAATCGCTGCCTGCGATTAGCAGCGAACATTTCTGAACAATATCGAACACCCCGCAACGCGACTTCCGTTAACGATGCATCCA
This sequence comes from Rhizobium sp. 05L419, assembly GCF_056397845.1. NCBI lineage: Bacteria > Pseudomonadati > Pseudomonadota > Alphaproteobacteria > Hyphomicrobiales > Rhizobiaceae > Rhizobium > Rhizobium sp. 05L419. The sequence goes on along the minus strand of NZ_JBFTOF010000029.1, from coordinate 21,267 downwards.
GCCGACTGTCACCCAACTCACCATTCTTAACGGCTGGAGCCATAGAAATTGAAATTCACCTTCACGATGAGCGCGGCGCTTTTTGCCGCTTGTTCAACGCTTGCAGCCTGCACGACCGCTGATCCCACCGTTTATGCAGGCCTGACATCGGCCTCTCAGCTTCGACCTAACACAGAAGATAAAAGCGGAAAGGTGCCTTACCGATACGTGGGTGATGCAGATTGGCGGCAGTATAACCGGGCCATCATCGATCCCGTCACGATCTATCGTGGCCCGGACGACCAGTTTGTCAAGGTAACGGATCAAGAGAAAGCCTTGCTGGCCGCCTACATGCATACGCAGTTCAAGGAGAAGCTGAAGTCGCGCTTCGCTGTCGTGACCTCGCCCGCCGCCGGCTCATTGCGCATTCATTTGACTTTGACCGGCGCCAAGACCACCACGCCGGTGCTGGGCCGTTCTCTCATATTGATGTTGGTGGCGGGGTTTACAACGTAGTGCAGGCTGCGCGCGACAAAGAAGGTTTATTGACAGGCTCGGTCAGCTATGCAGTGGAGATTTATGATGCAACCGATAACCGTCTCTTGTCAGCCTATGTGACCAAACAGTATCCCAATGCGTTGAATGCCGGCGCGAGCTTCGGAGCCTTGTCAGCTTCCAAGGTTGGGATCCGAAAGGGTGCGGATGCGTTGCTTGCACAGTTCACGCGATAGGCACGCGGTGCGCGTAAAAGGAGGGCAGCCGCTCGAAGCTCTCCCGGCAATTATCCACGGCCGACGTGCAAAGCCATGGCCTGCCTGCACGGGGAGAAGTCATGGCCGCTCTATCGACAGGCGTAATTTACGCAACTGGGTAAGCAACTGCCACCAAACACAACGCTGCTGAACTCATAGGATCGTCGCGATCCTCACATGGGATCGCGAATGGTGCTGGTTGTGGACGAATTGAAGCGAAGACGGGCCGAGATCGGTCCGCGGATTGAGGAGTTGCGGACGGAGAGACTGCCGGATGGTGTGCCGGCTGGACACATTCCGGTTTCCGGAATACGAGTCGAACACGCATCTTGGCAAACTGCCTGAGCCAGCGTCGAACGCGCGAGGCACATAAATGGAGCGACGGCTTACCGCGATCCTGGCCGCTGACGTAGTCGGCTACAGCAGCCTCATGGGGAAGGAGGAGGTCGGAACGCTGGAGCGGCTGAAGATTTGCCGCCGCGAGCTTTTCGACCCCGCCGTGGCAGAGTTTCGGGGCCGCGTCATCAAACTCATGGGTGACGGTGCGTTGGTCGAATTTGCCAGCGTCGTCGATGCAGTCCAGTGCGCAGTGGCGATCCAACGGCGGATGGCCGGGCACGATCCAGCCATCCCGGAAGCGCGGAAAATTCGCTTCCGCATCGGTGTGAACCTGGGCGACGTTATCGTCGAGGACGACGATCTCTACGGTGACGGCGTCAACGTCGCCGCGCGGCTGGAAGGCGTGGCTGAAGCTGGCGGCATTTGCATATCGGGCACCGCCTTCGATCAAGTCGTTCACAAAACTGATGTGGGCTTCACGTGCCTCGGAGAGTTGCGGCTTAAAAACATTGCCGACCCGGTGCGAGTCTACCGCGTTCTGCTTGATCCAAGCAAGGCGGGCGAGGTCACTGGAACGTCCCGTCGTCCGCTTGCCCGCACCCTGATCCTGACGGGGATCGGGACTGGAACTCTGGTGATAGCCCTGCTCGTAGTCATTGCGTTGCAGTTCGATTGGCGCAAACCCATGGCGTCGCAGCGGACGTCGGTCGCAATCCTGCCATTTGTCAACCTGAACGGCGATCCGAAGGAGGACTACGTCTCGGACGGCATCACTGAGGATCTGATCACCGACCTCGCCAAACTTGCTGGCGTGGATGTCATCGCCCGCGATTCCGTCTTCGCTTACAAGGGCAAGCCTGTCGTCCTCGAGGAAGCGGCGCGCGAGCTCGGCGTGCGCTATTTGGTCGAAGGAAGCGTTCGGCGAGCGGGCGATGAGCTCCGCATCAACGCGCAGCTCATCGACATGACGAGTGGAAAGAATGTCTGGGCCGACCGCTTCGACCGCGCCGCAACGGATGTATTTGCCATTCAGGACGACTTACGCCGGGAGTTGGTAAACGCGCTCGGCATAAAGCCTTCGGCTACAGAAGCCAAGCGACTGTCGCGCGTGCCGACCGCTAACCTCGAGGCTTACGACAACTTTCTGCGTGGCGAGCAGGCAGCACGCAACGGCGGGCGCGACGGGCTGCGACAGGCGCTGGCATTCTATGACAAGGCAGAGGAACTCGACCCCTCTTTCGCCGAGGCCTTTGCTTTTGACGCGCGTACAACCGTCAATGTCTGGCGCGCCAACTTCAACGACATAATCCAGAGCGCTCCTGCACGAAAGAGAGCCTACGAGAAGGCAAGCCTCGCTTTGAAGTTCGATCCGGACCTCTCATCGCCTTACGCCATTCTCGGTATCATGCAAGTCGTCGATCGCCGTTACGAGGAAGCGATCACCTCTGCGGAGCGCGCCGTCGCTCTCAGTCCGGGCGACGCAGCAGCACAGATCGCACTGGGATACGTTCAGTTGTTTGCAGGTAATCACGCCGAGGCGGGTGCGGCCGTCGAAGCGGCGCTGAGGCTCGACCCCAATCTGTCGCCCATCGACCGGGAAGTCGCCGGTCTCGTCTTTCTCCTGAAAGGTGACACCGTCGGTGCCGTCGAAACCCTCGAACGCACCCGAGACGACGCACCTGAAGTCAGCGAATTTAGGATAGTGCTTGCTGCCGCCTATGCTCGTGCCAATCGCCTGCCAGACGCGCGAGATGCACTCGCTGGCGGTTTACAGTTGCTAGCCGGAACTGAATCATTCAATCAACGGTCTTTATCGGATTGGCGGCTCGCCCTTGCGCATTTTCGCAACGCCGACGATCTGGCACTTATCATAGACGCTTTACGCGAGGCTGGCTTGCCCGAGTGGCCATTCGGGTTCACCGCCGACGAAAAGGACCGAGTGAGAGGCGCAGCGCTGGCGTCCCTCGTTCTCGGCCACACGTTGCAAGGCCGGCTCGAACCGGGCGGTCAACCGGCCATCCTACAGATCGGACTAGATGGCAATGCGGGATTCCGCTCCATGACCCGGATGTACACCGCGAAGCTCTATGTTGATCAGGACCTCCTGTGCGAGCAGAGCGAGAATAATTTCGGGCGGCCCGATTGTGGTCCCGTTTACAAACGCAGTGACGAAACCGGCAAAGGCTACACCTATGTCAACTCTGGGAAGGTGTTCCACTTCGCCACGGTCGACTAACCGGCGCGCGCTCAGTGATAATCAATCTTCGCTAGTTCACCCAGCTTTTTCGGCCAGTTCGCATCGGCCTTCGGCACCACGTCGCCGGCATGCTTCGCAAAAGCCTGCGTGTCAACTTTATCATATGTAAGATAGAGCTTGCCGTCGAGGATCGCGAAAGCCTCCGGGTCGATATTGACGGTGACCGAGCCAGAACCGGCGACCTCTGCAGCGCAATAGCCCCCATACTGCGGCGCATATTTCACTGGATTATTCTTGAACAGTTCGCGGTGCTCGTCGCTGGCAAAATACCAGGGTGCCCCCAGCCAGTCATAGGAATACTTCTCCGACCCCTTGATCGCCCGGTTATCTAGGAAATAGGCGACCGGATCGTAACCATTGATCGCAACGCCACCGAAATAGCCCGTATTGACTCTGCCGTCCGCGAGCGCCGGTACAGAATGGGCGAGCACGAGAGTTAGGAAAGCCGCTCCCATTATAAAATGCATTGGCTTTGCGTGTTTGTGGCTCGAAACCATTTTGACCATGATCCGTCCTCCAATCAGTCGCTCAAGCACTTTTGATACCACTCTTCGCTGCCGAGAATATTTACCGGCGGGCACGCGACGCCATGTTGCTTGTAAAGGTGAACGATATCCTTGTTGCCTTTCCAGAGAGCACGTGTGATCGGAAGGTAGCCATGAATTTCCGGGTGCCGGGGGTCGGCACCCCGCGCGATCAGCAACTCGGCAACGTCGGCATGATTTTCCTCCCCCGCCACCATCAGCGGCGTCACGCCCGCCTTGTTGGCGGCATCGTCAAGCGGAGCGCCTCTCGCGAGCAGTTGTCGTGCTATCGTCGCGCTGCCGACATAGGCCGCCGCATGCAACGGCGTGAAGCCGCCGGAGTTGCGGGCAGTCACGTCTGCCCCCTTGCTCAGCAGCAATTCGACTATGGAAGGTTGGTTGCCCAACGTGGCAGCGATGAGCGGCGTTGCCTGATCAGCGGCCCGGCTGTCGACATTGGCACCACTCCCCAGGGCTCTTTCAATACCCCGCGTATCGCCAGACGCTACGACATCGAACAACGACTGCCCGGACGCCGCCGTGCTCCCCACAGCGGACCCAGCCACCAATAATGCCAGAAACCATCGCATTCGTACCAGTAGCATACTCGCGGGCCTTTTTCCATCAAGGACGCGAAAGTGACTTTTAGAGTGTTAAGGAGATGGTTGGACAAGCGTCTTATCTGCCAGCATGCGGGTCCCCGCAGGCTAGATCGGGCTTATCGCGCGGTCACGCTGGCTCAGTGACTGGTTCGAGTCAAAATCTGCCACTGGTGGTGTTTGCTACCGGACTCCGGTAATCTATCTCCCAGCGTGCCCTTTTCCCAATGGGTGCTGGAACCTTGAACGGCCGTGCTGGGTGCTGGAAAAAGGCAATGTCAACGTTGCCAATAATGCCAGCACGCCCGGGTGACGGCAGCGATAGAACCGAAACGGTGCCTCTTTGCGGAGTTTCACCAGCCCGCCCCAGCTAAGGCGAGCCAGATGGTAGGGCGATTGCGACAGCCGCATACATCGAACTCTTGCTGCGATAGCAAGGCGCAGATTTCCGTCTTTTTCGTCTTCGTGGTCGGTGTCAAGCAGCGTCGTGGCAAGAAGGACAGTGTCGCGCGGGTGGCGTCATCGACAGGCTAGTCTGCACGCCGGCTTCGCACTGGGCCACCGCATCTGAGGGTTCGGTAGAGATTGGTACAATCATCGAATTCTACTTTGCTGACCATCACCTCCAAACGCCGCAACATATTTGCACAAAACAAGACCCAACCGAACACCTCGATCTGTCATCCTTGGTTGGTTGCTTAGTTAGAGAGCCGGCGGCCTTCGCTGGACCTGGGTGGCCGCCTGGAACGATGTGGTTCCGTCAACATGGTGTTGTTCGCTTCACACCTTCCTGGACCCGCATGTGGAAGCCTCACCCCAACGCTTCCACATGCGGCGACCTATCTACCGATCGAAAAATGGAGAGCCATATGAGCCCGCAGGAACTCTTGAGGGAAGGCCGCTTTCGGCCTGCGAAGATTGCGCTTGGAACGGTCATCTGCGGTGCGGTGCTGGCGGGGCTGTATTCGGTTCAGCAGACACCATCGCCGGGTGTCGAGAAGGAAAGCGGCTGGGCAGAACCTGTCCAGATCGAACGACCCGCTCCCGGTCCTTTGCAAGCTGCAATCGACATCAGTCCCGCCTTGGCAATTCCGCCGGTCACTGTCATACCGAGACCTGCGCCCCGGGCAATTGTATCGGGCACGCGCCAGCCACCGTCCTCGACAAAAGCAAAGGTTCCGGAAAGGACATCGTCTGTCGTGCCGGTGGATGTTGCCAGCTTTGAGCATTGCATGCCGGGCTGTGACACCCGCGACCCTATGATAGTCGGTGCGCGTCTGGATACTGATACCGTCGCGCTGCCTGTCTCGGTGGAAACGGAGAAGGATCTTCCCGATCAACAGTTTGCTCCGTTGAGACGTGTGCGAAACGCCGTCGGTGATGTGGTCGACGCGTCGAGTACAGCGATTGGTCGAGGCGGGCGCGCGGTCGTCGAGTTTGGCCGCAATTTTTGGTGAGGCAACGGCTTCGACTTGAGCGGCAAGACTCGATCGCTAAGCTATCCATGCTCACGAACCTATTCCTAGGCGTGGCAAGCCGGTCCCAGGCTCAAGTCGTTATCCACGAAGATCCGTGGTCATCGCCTGTCATGTCGACCGTGCAGGGCCAAATATCGATGTCTTCAGCGATGGAATGTACGCCATGATCGCAATCGGTGGCATGAGGGCCGCTGCAGCTTTGGACGGACGATGCCCTCAAGCTGCTTGAGCGGGGCGGATATCGAGTAAGGGATGTCGACGCTGTCGGCGAGCAACATTTGGTCAGAGCATCCCGCGGAGGCGACAATCATCTCGTAAGTATCTCAAAAAGGGGGAGATTATGGGGGTTGACGATGAATATTGATGGCTTGCCGGACCGGCCGCCCATCCTGGTCGGACACTTCTTGACCTTGTCGCTTGACCTTTCGTAAGCACGGTATGGCGAGCTGATCGACACTGTGCTTGACAAACGATTGCACCACAGCAAGGCCTCTATTGCAGACGCTCCCCGACATGACTATCAAACTTGCGTGCCAAACGCCGGGCTCCAGTTTTTTGATCGTCAGCCGGTGCGTTAATCTAATCGCATATAACTGGAGCGTCTTCGATGAGAGGCATTCAGACGGCATCGATCCGCAAGCAGCTTCTCTTCTTGGCAATTTTGCTCGTGGTATTCGTATCGACAGTGGCAACGGTCTCAGAACCGTTCATCTATGGCCGGCACGACAAGGGTATCGAAATCGGCGTCTATACCGGGCGGGTAGAGATGATCCTCGAGCAATTCAGAAGGAGTGCGACGTCCGACGAAGAAGACCAGGCCCTCCTTTTCGCAAAGCAAATTGGCCTTTCAGCTCATAGGGCTCCGGTCGCGAACGCGTTGGTGTTCTATCATCCGGGTGATCTGTCTCGACCGATCCTTTCAGAAGTCAGGGAGCTTATAAACGACGGTATCGTAACTTCGTTGCAGAATGCATTCGATCGAACCGCCCGAACATCCCTCCTCACCGTCCAGATCGACGACAAGCGTGCGCTCGCTTTTCAACTTCCGAGGTTTCCAAGTAGCGTGTGGCTTGCACCGGCAGTCGCAAGCGGGCTTCTCAAGATCGTCATCCCGCTTGTCTTGCTTGCCTATCTCGGCAGCTGGCTAATCACCGAACCGCTGATACGATTTGCGGCGGCGGCTAGGCGCGTCAGTCTGGATGATCACTCAGATCAACCGTTTAAGGCTGAAGGTGCCTCTGAGATCCGCAGTCTGGCAGCCTCGCTCAATATTATGCAGAGCCGCATTCAAACGATGTTGCGAGATCGCACGCGGGTTCTGCGCGCCATCAGTCATGACCTTAGAACGCCGTTGACCAGGCTGCGCATGCGAGCGGAACGATCAACCGAGCCAGACCTAAGGAATTTGCTTCTGTCAGATATTTCGGCGCTCGCCTCGCTGATCGATGCAAGCCTGGAGTTTCTCGACAACACGCCCGAACCACTAAGAAAGGTCGATCTATCAAGCCTGCTTCAAACAATCTCCAGCGACTTCTTGGACACGGGCGTGGATGTCAGCTTTATCGGCCCACGAAGGTTGACCTACGTCTGCATGCCACAGGGGTTGACGCGGGCAATCAATAATTTAGTCGAAAACGCATCCCGCTACGCGCAAAAAATCGAACTCGAACTGGGGTCTTGTTCCGATGGAGGCGTTGTCATTCGGGTGAAGGACGATGGACCTGGCCTGGGGGACGATCTGAAGGAGAGGGTGCTTGAGCCCTTTTTCAAGGCCGATAAAGCTCGCCAGATGGGGTCGAAAAGTGGGGGTTTCGGGCTGGGTTTGTCAATCGCGCTCGGTATTGTAAAAACGGGGCATAACGGCACGCTCAAGCTATTCGACAATATCCCGCACGGTCTTTCGGTCGAAATCAATCTGCCACCCGTCAAATGATGAGTGGCGACATTTGGACAGCTTTGCAGAATAAGCAGATCGCCTTCGACGTCTTTTCAACGGCATCAAGATTTTCCGGAACGCGCCGCCCGAAGCGGACACCCAAACCTTTGGCGGTGGGGACGCAGGTCACGGTCAAGAGCCGCGACACCGACCGTTATCATGCCGGACACAAGTCTTGCCGACCGGGGTTGCTGGCCGAGGGCGCTGCTACGGCCAAGGACCAATTCTAAGGTAGTCCCTTGTGAGGAGTTAACGGTCCTTCATCAGTGCGAGGAAAAGGACTTGCCGCGAAGGATTGTCTGTCGTAACAAACGACCGTCGCGAAAAGCGACCGCTTCCCTCGATCCGCTCGTTGGCGGAATAGACAGGTGGACGAAATAGTCGTCTAGGCGGTCAAACACACGCCATTCATTCGCTTCGAGCATGGATGGCCAGCGTTTTCCAAGAAAGAAACGCCTGACTACCGTCAGGCCCAATCGCGAACCAGTGGTGCCTAGCGGCGCAGGTTTGCGGCGACAGGATCACGCTATGAACAAACCACTCCTTGTTGTCTTCACCGCCATTGTCCTTGACGCGGTCGGCATCGGCCTCATTTCCCCCATTCTGCCTTCGCTGCTGCAGGACGTGACCCACGCTGAAAACGTCGCAACCCAGATCGGCACAATGACTGCCCTCTACGCGGTCATGCAGTTCATTTTTGCACCGGTGCTCGGTTCGTTGAGTGACCGGCTCGGCCGGCGCCCGGTGCTCCTGATCTCGCTCGCCGGAGCGGCCGTCAACTACATGTTCCTGGCTTTTGCACCCAGTCTCTGGATGATTGTGATCGGGCGCGCCATCGCCGGATTGTCGAGTGCCAACACCTCCGTGGCGGCCGCCTACGTCACCGACATTTCCCCCGAAGACCAGCGCGCGCGCCGCTTTGGCCTGGTCAACGCCATGTTCGGCATCGGCTTCATCATCGGTCCCGTCCTCGGCGGCGTGCTCGGCGACTATTGGCTGCGGCTGCCCTTCATCGCAGCCGCGGTGCTCAACGGCTGCAATCTTCTCTTGGCATTCTTCCTTCTACCGGAATCGCGCACCCCCAGCCGGAAGAAAATCGACTTGGCATCACTCAACCCCGTGCGGCCACTGCGGTGGGTATTCTCGATGAAGAGCCTGCTGCCCATTGTCTTCATCTTTTTCGTCTTCAGCGCCACGGGCGAGGCTTACGGCACCTGCTGGGCTCTGTGGGGGAGGGACACGTTCCGGTGGAATGGGCTGTGGATCGGCCTTTCTCTCGGCACCTTTGGCGTCTGTCAGACCCTCGCCCAGGCCTTCCTTCCCGGCCCTGCGGTGAAGCTGCTCGGTGAAAGTGGGGCTATCCTGACCGGCGTTGCCAGCGCCTGCGTTGCGCTGCTCGTCATGGCCTTCGCGACCCAAAGCTGGATGATCTTCGCAATCATGCCGATTTTCGCCTTGGCCGGCATCGGTGTGCCGGCACTGCAGTCGCTAGCGACCCGGCAGGTTGATGAGAGCGAGCAGGGTCAGTTCCAGGGCATGCTAGCATCGGCGGTGAGTCTTGCCTCGATCGTGGCCCCTCTCGCGTTTTCGAGCTTTTATTTTGTGGCCAAGTCGCAATGGCCCGGCGCGATCTGGCTGTCGGTCGTCGTCGTTTACGTGATCAGCGTGCCCCTCGTGCTCGGTTTGCGCTTTAGCAAGCCAGCAGAGGAATCAACGATGTAGAGCGTTGTTTTCAGGGGGAGGACCGGGGGCTACGCCCCTGCCAGGAGTGGTGGGCCTTTGGCCAATTTCTCCCTCGGCGCACTCAAACATTCGCGGCATTCCTAAGAAACACTCAGCCGGGCGTTGGCGCGGCTGCAGTGTGTATCCAAGCGACTTTGCCCTTCGCTCGAGATTGGCCGGTGTCAGTTCGAAACGTCCAGAAAGCCGTGACGCGTGATAACACCTTCCACGTTTTGACTTTTCATCTGTTCCTCTACGACCAGGATTGCAGCCCCCACGATCCCGGCGTCGGGGTCGGGTGGGGAGATCACAAGTTCAAGATCTCTGGTGGCCAGAGGGAGGGACCGTTTGTAGACGAGTTCACGCATGCCGGCGAGAAGGTGGTCATCTAGGATCGCAAGCGTGCCGCCAATTACGATCATTTCAGGATTCAGGATGCTGACCAGATTTGTCATAACCTCTCCCAGGATCCGGCCAGATTCTCGAACGAGGTGGATTGCCATCGGTTGGCCTAATCCTACCAATTTGGTGACATCCCGGGCATTGTGCGCATCAATTCCTTCCTTTCGAAGTTCACGCGCGATGGCCCAACCGGCGGCTCTGGCCTCGACGCATCCGATTTTGCCGCACCGACAAAGAGGCGCTGGTTCGCGTGCAAACTGAATGTGGCCAATATCACCAGCAGCGCCTTGAGCGCCCCGATATAGGCGACCTTCGGTTATGATGCCGCTGCCAATGCCCGTGCCAACTTTGACGAAGACCATTTCGCTGACGGTCGGCCGACGCAGACGGTGGTCACTAAGGGCCAACAAGTTCACGTCGTTCTCCGCGTAAACGGGTACGCCAAACTTTTCCTCCAGGTGTTGGCGGATTTCAAAATTGTCCCATCCAACCATGACGGATGGGCCAACGACCCTACCGTTGGCGTAATCTACGGGCGCGGGCAGACCGATCCCGATCCCGAGCACATCGCTCGTTGTCTTACCCGCCGCCGCGAGCAATGCCTCGAACTGCAGTTCGATCCATTCCAGGACCACTGTCGGACCACGGAGAATGTCGAATGTTTCCGATATCTCCGCGAGGATGCGAGGTTGCAGGTTCGTTAGAGCAACACGGATGTGCTGCTCGCCTATATCGGCACAGAGTATGACGGCAAAGTCTCGGTTCAAGTCGAGTGTGCGGGTGGGGCGGCCGCCGCTTGGAAGAGTTTCCTCCGTTTCTCGGATAAGCCCTGCGTCGATCAAGCTCGCAAGCTTTTGATAGACCGTTGCCCGAGAAAGTCCTGAAAGATCGGTCAGCGCGCTGCGCGAACGCGCGCGACCTGAACCCACAAGCGAGAGGATCACACCGCTTGCTTTGGCGGAGTTGAGGTCACTTTGCCCTTCGTGGCGGTTGGAGCCCTGTCCCGAGTTTGCGCGTGCCATTGTCAATTCCGTCCGTGCTGAAGTGCGAGTTTTTCTTGCATTTATCCGGAGATGTGGCGAGGCCGGTCAAAGATATTTTGCACAGAACCATCCTGATGGGTCGCGACCATTTGATAATACCTATTTAGATATGTCAAAAAACATACAAAAGAAATGCCAGATAGGATTGACATGAGACATAAGTGGTTTCATTAATGTCGACGTCAATACCGATTATGGCCTCCAAAGGTGAGGCATTGGTCTTGACCTTTTGGGAGGATTTCGAATGAACCATTTTCTAAGATCCGCTTTGGCGGATAGCGTTGCTGTGCCAACTCGTCTCAGCGCTGCCGCGCTTCTACTGGGCATGGGCCTCGCGTTCGTGCCGGTAAGTGCACAGGCCGAAGATATACTCATCGGCGTTATCACCAAGACCGATGCCAATCCGTTTTTTGCCAAGATCCGCGAAGGCGCTACCACAAAAGCCGCTGAGATCGGTGGCGTGAAGATCCAGAGTTTTGCTGGCAAATTCGACGGTGACAACGACAGCCAGGTCGCCGCCATCGAAAACCTGATCTCTGCCGGCGCAAAAGGCATTTTGGTGGTGCCGAGCGATACCAAGGCCCTTGTGACGGCCGTCGATCTGGCCCGTAAAGCTGGTATCCTCGTGATTGCTCTCGATACACCGCTCGAGCCTGCGGACACGGCAGACGCGACATTTGCCACCGACAACTTCAAGGCGGGCGAACTTATAGGATCATGGGCCGCCAAAACTGTCGCTGACCCTTCCAAGGCGAAGATTGCGTTCCTAGATGCGCTGGAAAATCAGCCGACTGTTGATGTGGCGCGAGACCAGGGATTCATGAAGGGTTTTGGCTTGGACCCCAAGGACGTCACTCGCTACCTCGATGAAGACGACGACCGTATCGTCGGCCATCAGTGGGGCCAGGGATCGGAAGAAGGCGGGCGCACCGGCATGGAGACGCTTCTCCAGAAAGATAGCGATCTGTCGGTCGTCTATACGATCAATGAGCCAACGGCCGCTGGCGCGTACGAAGCCCTCAAGGCAACTGGAAAAGAGGGCTCTGTGATCATCACCTCGGTGGATGGCGGTTGCCCCGGCGTCAAGAACGTCAAGGCAGGTGTTATCGGCGCGACGTCGATGCAGTATCCTCTGAAGATGGCCTCTCTCGGTGTCGAGGCGATTGTCGAGTACGCCAAATCCGGCAAGAAGCCGGAGGCCACCCCAGGTCTCCCGTTCTTCAACACTGGTGTCACGCTCGTGACCGACAAGCCAGTGGCTGGGATCGAATCGATTACTTCCGATGAAGCCCTGAAAGCTTGCTGGGGCTGATTAGCGCCCACGTGCCAGCCACGCGGCGCATCATTCCCGATCTGACACCAGTTCTCGACTGAATAACTCCCAGGGGCAAGACATGGTTTTGCGTCTCCAGACAGTGGGACCATGTCTTGCAAGACTTTCCCCTAATAGACCTGTGAAGAGTGTATCTCCATGAACGACTTCAACGAGCATGTTCTGGTCAGCCCGACGGACTTTGAAGACGGTTTGGCGCGAAGTGAAAGTTCGGTCGCTGTATTCGAAAATCAGCGGACCGACCTGCTCCACAGACTGCAGCGGTTCCTGCACGGCAATCCGACGATGGTACCTTTCATCGTTCTGGTTGCCAGCGTTGCAGTTTTTTCAGTGATTGTTGGCGGACGATTCTTTCAACCCTTCAATCTCTCGCTCATCCTGCAGCAGGTTACGATCATCGGCATTATTGGAATCGCCCAGACGATCGTAATCCTGACAGCCGGGATCGATCTCTCGGTCGGTGCGATCATGGTTCTGACCTCGACGCTCATGGGCCGTCTTGCCATTGTTGCCGGCGTTCCGGCCGAGATCGCCTTTCTCATTGGCCTTGGCGGAGGGCTTGGCTGCGGCCTCATTAACGGGTTTCTCGTAACATACGTGCGCCTTCCACCATTCATCGTCACTCTGGGCAGCTGGAGTGTCTTCGGCGCATTGAACCTTTGGTATTCCGGCAGCCAGACGATCCGTGGCCAGGAAGTGGCTGAGGTTGCACCAGTTCTGCAATGGATGGGTGCTGCGATTCAATTCGGTGGCGCGCGCGTAACCATGGGAACTGTCCTGATGCTCGCTCTCGCCGTCGGCGCTTGGTATGTTCTCAATCGAACGGCGTTCGGTCGCCATGTGTATGCGACTGGAGACGACCCCGATGCTGCTAGACTTGCAGGCATCAACACGCGCCGTGTGCTGCTCGCTGTTTATGGCTGCGCCGGGTTTATATCCGCAATCGGCGCCTGGGCTCTCATCGGCCGTGTTGGCGCAATCAGCCCAACGTCCGGCTCGACAGCCAATCTGGACTCCATCACCGCGACGGTTATTGGGGGGACCTCGCTGTTTGGTGGGCGCGGCACAATCGTAGGCACCCTCATTGGTGCACTCATCGTCGGCGTCTTTCGCAACGGCCTCGCACTGGCCGGTCTCGATGCGCTTTGGCAGGAATTCTCAGTTGGCATCCTGATCGTGGCGGCTGTTGGCGTTGACCAGTGGATCCGGAGGGTTTCGGCATGAACCAGGAACTTGCTCTTGAAGGCCGCGGCCTCACCAAGCGCTACGGCAATGTCGTCGCACTCAACGGCGCAGACTTCGCACTGCGTCATGGTGAGATTCTTGCCGTGATCGGCGATAACGGCGCGGGGAAATCGACTTTGATCAAGGCGCTCGCCGGTGCTGTGATACCCGATACCGGGGAAATCAGGCTGGACGGCAAACCGGTCAATTTCAGATCGCCGATGGACGCCAGAGCTGCCGGTATCGAAACCGTCTTCCAGAACCTCGCTTTGTCACCGGCGCTCTCCATCGCCGACAATCTGTTCCTCGGACGCGAAATGCGTGTGCCTGGCGTTGCTGGATCACTTTTCCGAATGCTCGACCGGGCAAAGATGGCGACCGAGGCACGACGCCATCTGTCAAGCCTTGGATTGATGACCGTGCAGGATATTCATCAGAGCGTCGAAACGCTGTCGGGGGGCCAGCGCCAAGGGATCGCGGTTGCCAGGGCCTGCGCTTTCGGCGGCCGCGTCATCATTCTCGACGAGCCGACCGCCGCGCTCGGCGTCAAGGAGTCGCGAAAGGTTCTCGATTTGATCTTGGGTGTGCGCGACAATGGCCTGTCGATCGTTTTGATTAGCCACAACATGCCGCATGTGTTCGAGATCGCCGATCGGATCCACATTCACCGACTGGGCAAACGTGCCGCTGTCGTCAGTCCGCGCGACATTACGATGTCTGACGCTGTTGCCATCATGACTGGAGCTGTTACCGCGGCCGACTTCGATCGGTCGAACCGGCCTGCAGGCACGCACCGAGCACTGCCTTCAAGCAAGCTTCCGAGGGCTTGAGGTCGGATCCGAGCAGACCAGCGGTCTGAGCCAGCTAATTTCATATTCCTGCATTCACAGAGCCGCGAGAACCTATGTCCAAAAGCGATTTCAACACCACTCTTGCCAATACGATCAGGGCACTCTCGATGGATGCCGTTGAGGCCGCCAAGTCGGGCCATCCAGGCATGCCGATGGGTATGGCGGAGATCGGGGTCGCTCTCTGGACACGACACTTGCGGCACAATCCGGCTCATCCGGAATGGATGAACCGCGACCGCTTCGTGCTGTCAAACGGGCACGGCTCGATGCTGCTTTACAGCTTGCTTCACCTGTCTGGCTATGACCTTTCAATTGAGGACCTGAAGGCTTTCCGGCAACTGCACAGCCGTACGCCAGGACATCCAGAATTCGGTTATACCGCCGGCGTGGAAACGACAACGGGGCCGCTCGGGCAAGGCGTTGCAAATGCCGTCGGCATGGCGATCGCGGAACGGCTGCTTGCATCCGACTTCAACCGGGACGGCATGGCGATCGTTGACCATCATACCTACGTCTTTCTGGGCGATGGCTGCCTGATGGAAGGGATCAGCCACGAGGCCTGCTCGCTTGCGGGCACCTTGCGCCTCGGAAAATTGATCGCCCTTTACGACGATAACGGCATCTCTATCGACGGACATGTCGGCGGCTGGTTCTCGGACGACACGCCAAATCGTTTCGAGGCCTACGGTTGGCAAGTCATCAGCGGCGTCGATGGTCACGATGTGGAGGCGGTCGATCAAGCGATAGCCGAGGCGAAGCGCGACGCAGGACGTCCCACTTTGATCTGCTGCCGCACAACGATAGGCAAGGGCTCCCCCAACAAGGCTGACAGCCATGACAGCCATGGCTCACCGCTGGGCACTTCGGAAGTCGCCGCAACGCGCACAGCGCTCGGTTGGAAGCACGGGCCGTTTGAGGTGCCGTCTGAGGCATACAAGGGCTTTGACGCCAGGGCCGCAGGTGCTTCCCTCGAAGCCGAATGGGAAGCGCTTTTCAATAGATATCGGGCTGCCTATCCAGACCTTGCCTGCGAATTTGAGCGTCGCATGAACGGCAAGCTGGCTGCGGATTTTGCGGCTCGCGTAGAAGACGGGCTCAAGGCCGTCGTTGCGAAGGCCGAAACCATCGCCACCCGCAAGGCGAGCCAAAACACCTTGGAATTGCTTGCCCCTTACGTGCCCGAACTCGTTGGCGGGTCGGCCGACCTTGCAAGCTCAAATCTCACGATGTGGAGCGGTGCGATTGGTGTGGGCCGGGATGGCGGTGGCAACTACGTCTACTACGGCGTCCGCGAATTCGGCATGGCGGCGATCATGAATGGCATGTTGCGTCATGGGGGTCTGCGCCCGTATGGGGGCACCTTCCTGATGTTCTCAGAGTATGCCCGCAATGCGCTGCGCATGGCTGCCCTCATGAAAATCGGCGCGATCTACGTGTTCACCCACGATTCAATTGCACTTGGCCAGGACGGGCCGACACACCAGCCGATCGAACAACTCGCGACGTTGCGATTGATGCCGAACATGGACGTCTGGCGGCCATGCGACACCACTGAAACCCTGGTCGCCTGGCAGGTAGCGATCGAAAATGTCGCCACCCCTACTAGCCTCATCCTTTCGCGTCAAAATCTTCCGTTCCAATCTCGCGATGCCGAGCAGCTAACGTCGGTTCGACGTGGCGGTTATGTTCTAAAGAAAGAGGGCGGTTCGCTGTCTGCCGTTCTTATCGCCACCGGCTCTGAAGTCGCGCTTGCCGTTCAGGCGCACGCGATCCTTGCTGCAGAAGGTGTTCATGTCCGTGTCGTGTCGATGCCTTCGACATTTGCCTTCGACCATCAGGATGCTGCTTATAAGGAAACGGTCCTTCCCCGCGGTGTGCCGAGGCTTGCCGTGGAAGCTGGCGTAACGGACTACTGGCGCAAATATGTCGGACTGGAAGGGGCTGTCGTCGGGATCGACACTTTCGGGGAATCCGCAGCGGCCGAGGTCCTCTTCGAGCATTTCAACATTACGACCGAGGCTGTCGTCAGCGGCGTGAAGACAATCCTTCACGACGCAAGGACGTGAGCTCATGGCCGACACCTATATCATTGGCATAGATTTCGGATCTGAATCTGCTCGCGGAGTTCTCGTCAATTCCAGGACAGGTGAACAAGAAAGCCACCATGTCCATTCTTACAAAAATGGGATTCTAACCGATTCCCTTCCAGGTCGAAGTCTGCCCGCAAATTTYGTGCTTCAGGTCCCGAGTGACTACACCGAAGCGGCGGAAAATATCCTGTCAGCGCTTGGCAATGGGCGCAACGTCGGTGGGATCGGCATCGACTTCACGGCTTCCTCTCCACTGCCAACGCGAGCCGACGGCACTCCGCTTTCGGCCCTTCGTCCGAACGATCCCCATGCCTATGTCAAGCTCTGGAAGCACTCCGCCCAGGTTCACGCCGAGGTGATCAATGCGCGCGGCGGCGACTACCTTGCGAACTTCGGCGGAAAGTTGTCCGGCGAATGGATGATTGCCAAGGCAGCGCAATTGAGTGCCGAAGCTCCCGCTTTGTGGAACGAGACTGAGCGCTTTATCGAAGCCGGTGACTGGCTTGTCTGGCAGCTCACCGGCAATGAACTGAGAAGCCTCGATTTCGCATCCTACAAGGCCCAGTTTTCTCAGGCGTCGGGTTATCCCGAGGATGTGGTGCCCGGGCTCACCCAACGTCTCTCGCGACCGCTACAGGTAGGCAGCCCAGCGGGCGTTTTGACGTCGGAGTGGCGCCGTCGCACCGGGATTAATGGCGATGCCGTTGTGGCGGTTGCGGTCATCGACAGCCATGTGGTTCTGCCGGCTATTGGTGCTGTTGGTCCTGGTGTCTTCGTCGGTGCGCTTGGAACCTCCGCAGGCTTTCTCATCCTTGACGACGAGGGCCGTGGTCTGCCGGAGGGGCTCGAAGGAGCTGCGTTCGGTGCGGTTCTGCCGAACCTGTGGTGCTACGAGGCGGGGCAGGCGGCCTTCGGAGATATGCTAGCTTGGTATGTAAAGACATTTCCCCGTGACGAGGATCTGTCCCGCAATTTCTCCCTGCACAACGAAGCCGCGCAAGCCATGGGTCCAGGGGAAGGCGGCGTTCTGGCGCTTGACTGGTTTGCTGGAAACCGCATTCCGCTCGGCGATTCCATGCTTTCCGGGCTTCTTGTCGGCCTGAGCCTTAAATCGACTTCAGCTGGAATCTACCGGGCGCTAATTGAGGCCCTTTGCTTCGGAACAAAGTCGATTCTGGATATGGCGATAGCGGGTGGGGTCCCGATCAGCCGCGTGATCATGACGAGCGGTCTGACGCGCAACAATCCGTTTCTCGTGCAGACAATGGCGGACGTATTAGGGCGTCCCATCGAAGTCCCGGATGTGGAAAACCCGACCGCTCTCGGGGCGGCGATCCACGGAGCTGTCGCAGCGGGAATGGTTGGGTCATTTGCCGAGGGCGCTGAACGCCTTGGGGCACGTAGTCAACGGGAATTCTTGCCCAACGAGGACTGCGTTGCCGACTACAAGACGCTCTATGCCGAATATCGCCGTCTGTCGGCCGATGAAGAGCTTCGGCGGGCGATGCGCTCGCTTCATATGTTCGATGCCCGGCACAAACAGTATCGGGTGCGAAAGCCGCAGGAGATCGAGGCGGCACAGTGAGCTTCCAATTCGAAGCGATATCGATCGTAAAACGGGAAAAGTGGAGGAAGTAATGAAACAGAGTTTGAAAGCCCGGATCCTGCTCGGCGTGGCCGCGTCAATGCTTGGCTTTGCGGCACATGCCGCAGACAAGCCCAAGGTGCTCGTGATCTATCCCTATCTCGGCGACCAATCCTTCGTGCGCATGCACAAGGCGTCGGAGGTCGAGGCGCAGAAATTCCCGGACGTGCAGATCGATATCGTTGCCGGTCCCGACCGCACCAACGCAAACTATTTCATCACTGCCATCGAAAAGGCGGTGACCGAGAACTACAACGTCATTGCGATCAATCACGGCGGCGCTGCTGCACAGCTCTACCCGGCCCTCAAGAAGGCTGAGGCCCAGGGGGTCAAGGTGGTTGGATTTGATACGGGTCTTCCAGAGCTCAAGGGGCATGCTTCCGATGTGCTCTATGACATTCCTGGCGCGTCGGGCAAAGCCGGAGAGCTATTCGCCGGCATCGTTCCGGATGGAGCGAAGATCGGGATCATCCGGTGCTTGCTCGGCAATCCTGACACTGACGCCTTCATCAACGGCTTCAAAAAGGCGACGGCCGGAAAAAACTACAACGTCGTCATGGACGCAGACGCCAAGTGCGATCCGGCGAGCGCGCGGACCATCACCGAGAACATGTTGACCTCATCGCCTGACCTAGCGGGAATTTTCAACGTATTCGACGTTTCTGCGCAAGGGTCGATGCAGGCCCTTAAGGCAACCGGCAGCAACGTGCCGATGGGCTCCATCGGGGGCCAGCTGTATGGCGCCGAGGCGGTTGCGACAGGTGGAAACTGGAAATACACGGTGCCGTATCCTTTCGAAGCGATCGGCGCAACGGCGGTAGATACGGCCGTGAAGGTCGCAAAGAACGAAGCTGTTGAACCTGTGACGGTCGTGCCTGTGGCTACCCCTCTGACGAAGGAAAACGCCGGCGCCTATGCCACGGACCTGAAGGCAAAACTCGGTGCCAAGTAGCTAGCGAGAGCTTTGGCGGACAACGCGCCTTCGCTGAGGTCGAGGGCGCGGGTGTCCGTGGCCAAACCCGGTCTGCAATTGTGAAGCTGCATATTTGTAAGGTCTCCAACAATGTCACCAACTAAGTCGAACAATGTGCTAGGAACGGCCCCACCCGGATCGGCCACCTCCGAAGCCGATCCCTCAGAGGCTCTGAAATCGCCAGGCATCCAGCTTGGACTGCGCCTTCTGCGCACGGGGCCAGCCGTTATCCTGGTCGCTCTGGTCATCATCATGACCTTTCTGAACGAGTATTTTCTGACAGTCCGAAATCTGCAGAATCTTCTGACCCAGACGACTATGATTGCAACACTGGCACTCGGTCAGTTGCTGGTTATCGTCGTTCGTGGCGTCGACGTTTCGGTTGGCAGTGTCCTCGGCCTGACCGTTGTATTGTCCGGACTGATGATGGATTCCGGAATCGACAACGGGCCACTTCATATCGTCGTTTTCATATCTGCAGGTGCATTGTTCGGACTTTTCAACGGGTTCATGATCGTCAAGGGCGGCATCCCTCAGCCTCTGATCGTAACTGTTGCTACATTGGGTATTGGCCGCGGCATGGCACTTTTGCTGAGCGGTGGCACCGAACACATCGGTATGACCCCCGCAATACAAGCGGCAGGAAACGGCACGGTCTTCGGTATTCCTGTCCCGGCGATCCTTGTCGCCGTTGTTACGCTACTGCTTGCGGTACTGACGCTCAAAACGCTATGGGGACGCTGGATCTACGCAGTCGGCGGCAATCCGGACGTTGCTGGTTGGCTCGGGGTTCCACGCGATAGGGTCATCATGAGCTGCTATATGCTGTCAGGCGCGACCGCTGGTGTGGCTGGTATGATCTATGCAGGGCGAACCGATGCTGCGTCACCTCTGGCTGGCGTCGGCATGGAACTCGATGCTGTTACAGCAGTCATTATCGGCGGAGCCAGCCTGTTCGGTGGGCGCGGGCATATCGTGAATGCGCTGATTGGCGCACTGATCATTGGCGTCATTCGAAACGGCCTGAACCTCATGAGCGTGTCGCCATTCTGGGAAGCAATTGCCATCGGTGCCTCGATTCTATTTGCTCTCGAACTGGACGTTCTACGACGTTATTTTGAAGAAAAACTGCGGGCTCGAGCAGCGAGGGCAATGCGATGAACGGCAACGTAGTTCTGGAAGTCCGCAACGCCGTGAAATCCTACGGGTTCGTCATGGCTTTGGGCGGGGTGAACTTGACCCTTCATCAGGGTGAGATTCTTGCCTTACTTGGTGACAACGGGGCCGGCAAGACAACGCTCGTTCGTGCCATGAGTGGCATCATGCAGTTGGATGAAGGCGATATCATTCTTGCGGGCGAGAAGCTTGCTCTGAACTCGGCTGGCGATGCGCGTCGTGCCGGCATCGAGACGGTCTTCCAAAACCTCGCTGTTTTGGACAATCTCAATGTAGCCTCCAATTTCTATATCGGTCGTGAGAAGACCTGGCCGCGATGGATGGGTCCTTTTGGATTTTTGAACATGACGCGCGAATCCTCTGGGTGGATTGAGGCCGCCGATCTTCTCGGCATCAAGGCTCTCAACCCTCGCCAAGAGATTGGTCTCATGTCAGGTGGTCAGCGGCAAGCCGTCGCTGTGGCGCGAGCTGTCGCTTTCGCGAGCAAGGTAGTCATATTGGACGAGCCGACCGCAGCGCTTGGGGTGCGAGAGTCGGCTCAGGTCCTTCGTTTGATCAAGTCGCTTCCGGAGCGGGGGATTTCCGTGATCTTAATTAGTCACAACATGGATCATGTCGTGCAGGTAGCCGACAGGGCCGTCGTCATGCGGCAGGGGCGAATTTCCGGATCGGCGGTCCCAAACAAGGACTCCGTTCCTGAGCTCATTGGAATGATTATGGGTGCTCAATAACCTTTCCTAGAAGGAAGTATTCGGAGGCGCAATACACCGAACCGGGCTAGTGTTTCGTCTCAGAGATTATGACGGGTTGTCTATGCCGAGGATTGGCAGTTCTTGAGGCGGGACAAGCAGTTGGATGCTGCGCGCCTGGCCTGGTTGCTTTTGGATCAATCCAATTTGGTCGAGCGTCTTTAGCATCTGGTGAACCTTTAGCATCTGGTGAAC
>NZ_JBFTOF010000028.1:0-67125 GCF_056397845.1 Rhizobium sp. 05L419 | reverse complement strand
CCTCAGTTCACCAGATGCTAAAGACGCTCGACCAAATTGGATTGATCCAAAAGCAACCAGGCCAGGCGCGCAGCATCCAACTGCTTGTCCCGCCTCAAGAACTGCCAATCCTCGGCATAGACAACCCGTCATAATCTCTGAGACGAAACGCTAGTCGGCGGCTTCGCAATTCAGTGCCGCCGACCTACTGCGGGACGTCGGCGATGAGCTCGCGTCGGGTCAGTTTCAGGGTTCGGTCAGGCTGCAGAATGTAGGTCTCCAGCACCTTGGTTCCGCTCGAATCGTAGAACGAGTTTTGGAGGACGCTGCCGGGGGGAGATTTGGTCAGCTTGGTGCGCGGCTGCCCATTGTACGTGATACTGCCGGGAATGGGCTTGACCTCGGTATCGCCCGTCGCAGGTATACGGAGGCTCCCTGCAACGAAATCCCGCCCCGCAGCGTTAGGCAGTATAGAAATACGCTCGGAGGCGACCATGGTATTGCGATTTCAGACGTCCGAGGACCATGGTGATTGCTGTGGCCGCGGCTATAGCTTGGCATCGACGCAGGCCTCCTAGCGCAGGACCTCGATTCCACCGAGATTACCGTCACCATCCTTGGGCCCTATCATCCTTGGGCCCTATGTTGTCCTGGAGGCTTCGTCTGCGCCGGGAACGACATCGCCCGAGCAATCGAGATTGCTGAGGACGTCGTGGGCAAGGGCGATGTTCAGGCCCCGATGCTGCGTCGATGACGTACCGATTCGGGGAGGCTGGGCTTGGTGCGGATAGCCGCAATCATGAGGTCCCTTACGTCGGTCCGATGACGCTCATACTCCCTTCCCAGACCTTGAGCTACCCAAAGTATGCGAAAGAGGTAGCGGGCAGGCGGAACTAAACTTGGTATTTATTAGTTATTGCTTAAACCAAGCACGGGAGAAGGGAATGAAACGCTTTCTTCGATTTGGAATGCCAGTTTTCGCATTGGCCACTGGCGCGTTTGCCCTGCCTGCTTCGGCTTCGTTGGAGTTCACCAGCGACTATTCCGCTCTCTCGCACGACGATGTTGCATTGGCGGAATATGCTGGGGCTGTCTGTGCCCCACCAAGCGCGCACTACGTTCCCTCGTTCATCCGCACACTCGACGGCACAATCATCGGCGTCGGCTACGTGGAAGTCGAAAGCGCGGCATCAGGTTGTTGAGAACCGTTTAGATATTGTTGACCACGAGCTCTATCCGAAATCCTGCAATTCCATCTGCGGCTGCGGCAGAGCCAAGGTTCGGCGTCGGCTATGAGGCGGTAAGTATTTGGTTCTTTGAGGAAACCGACGAGGCTCGTCTGCTTGTTTCGAAGCAGAGGGTGACGAGCCTCTGACCATCATCATGATGGCTGACGATGTTCTATTGCGGTGCAGCCGCGCATGACAACGCCTTTTTTCCGAGCCCCACGACAAGCTCCGGCGAGGGTTAAGCAAAAACAAACCATCGCGTTGATTCGATACACTTCTCAAGAAAAGCAAGACTGGCCCGCTCGAATCCGGCTCAATGAACCCGGAGTTTTGCTTCCTCAGCCGCAGCCACGAACTCGGCCCGCGCTTCTTCAAGGCTCTTGCGGCCGTCAAGAGCCGCACGGCACGTGCTTCTTGCCTTCAGATACCGCAGGCCCCGCACGCTGGGCCAAAGTTCGGTCAGGCACTTCAGCGCGTCGAACGGCCCCAAAACCGTACGCGCCTCGGCGGCTTCAAAGCCCACATGGATCGGATTATTCCACTTTTCGCTGGCCATCGGCGCACTCCTCCATTGTTTACGCCAAAATACGCATAGCGCTCTGATCGCTCCTCCTGCGAACAGTGCAAGTGTATTTTAGCTATAATTTAGAAACCCGCAAACGGGAAAAGCACCGAGCATCCGAAGGGTGGAGATGGGAAAATTGCGCGTCTGCGCATGACCCCGGCCTCAGATCTGTTCCAGGCCGTATCCGGTGCAGATGCAGCGGTGTCGTTAATCACATACGCGGGTCGTTTTCGTCAGGACACGGGTCGTGACTTTGTTACACGACTGTCTTCGTCCTGCAATCGTACCGTACGGGATGGCGGCAGTCCCAATCACGCGGATGAGCTCTCGGGCGGCAGATGGCCTGATGGCGATTTCTCTCGAAAGCCGGGCACCCATCCGCGGGTCATGCCGCGGCTCATTACGCCTTCGGTCAGCACGAGTTGCCGACGCAGATAGAGGATGTCTTCAAGCAGAGTGGCAATGGTGGCCCGCGGGTCATCGTCGTGCCAGGCCAGCGCCGCCTCGATTTGCCGATGTGGACCTGTTGCGGGCGCGAGTTTTTCTTCTGCACGCATGCGCAGCTCCTTCCATCAACAATGGCTGTCAGGCCGCGTTGAGATCGGCGATTTCGCCGTGTTGTGCCAGCAGGCGGGGGGACGTCATGTCGCCGCTTTCCTCGTCGACCATGACCGCATAGGCAGCAACACCGACGAAGCGGGCCGCCATCGACAACGCAATCTTCTCCGCACTGACAGCATTCGACGCCTGCCGCATCTCGCCCGGAACGATATTTCCGCGGTTCTTCTTGTAGGGCAAGATGATGAACTTTTCAGACATCGACATGGCATTTATCCTAATTTGTTCACAATATGTTCCGTTCCGTAAACGAAGTCAATGCCCCGTGACGGCATCCGTCTGCGCAAGATCGGCGCGCCTAGGGAACGGATTTTTCCATGCGGAAGTTCGTCAACGTCAGGCCGCGCTTTTCCACCGTCTGGCGGGCGAGCACGACGAACCCCCTGCCTTCGAAGAAAGGCTTGGCCGTCAGACTCGCTTCCGTAAAGACGCGCCTGAGACCCCGCACCACCGCTTCCGCCTCCACCGTTGCCAGCAGGAGGCTGGCTGCACCGATGCCCTGATAAGCTGGGTGCACAAACATCATGTCCAGATGTCCGTCAGGCTCCAGATCGGAAAAACCGATGGCGACGCCACTGCGCTCGGCGATCCAGGTCGGCCTGCTCGATCTGCGTCTCGCCCATTCCTCGCGGTCGTCCACCTGAGCCCAGGCATCGACCTGGGCTTGCCTATAATCCTTCGAGGCGACCTCCCGGATCGCCCGGAGAAATATGTCTATCGTCGCATGGCAATCCGCCGCGACATAAGGCCTGACGGTAAGTGTGCTCATCGAAACGCCGCGTTCATTGCCGTTCATCGTTTATCTTTCTTCGGCGCCGAGACGATGTGTCCTCGGGAACGCGAGGATGGGCAAGATATCTTCTGCCAGAACCACTTTCCCTATCAACTGAAGCGGGCGCATGTACGCGCGCCGCCGCGAGGGTCGCGCCATAAACAATTTGCTTAACGAGGAAAACTGGTGCTGCCGAGTGGGATTGAACCACCGACCTCACCCTTACCAAGGGTGTGCTCTACCACTGAGCTACGGCAGCGAGGACCAGACGCGCAACCGAACCGGCTGCATTGCGTGAACGGGGGGGCTATTGCCACAGCTTCATGGCAAGCGCAAGCCGCAATTTCCATCTTCGCATAGAATAAGCTGATGGCACTTTTGAATCCGTTCAAATTCGGGTAAGCCTGCGGCATGAGCGAAGACACTGAAAAAGCCCAGACAACCCGCAAAGCCGAGATCGAACGTCAAGCGAAATTGCGCCGCGACCGGGCTGCAGAAAAACTTCGGGAAAATCTCTCACGTCGCAAACAGCAGACGCGCGCGCGCCGATCGGGGCAGGCGGATGAGACAAATGGACTGCCTGCCGCAAAAATGGACGAATCGTAATGTTCGGTCCGCGACGAATTGAAGCGTTCTCTAAATTCGTCTAAACACCCGCATCCTTTTAAAAGACAGCCTTTCAGAAAGGCGGGCCTCGCCCGTAAGAGCACATGGATCGTATTAGAATTGTTGGCGGTAATGAGCTCAATGGCATCATTCCGATTTCCGGTGCCAAGAATGCCGCCCTGCCGCTGATGATCGCCTCGCTGCTCACCAGCGATACGCTGACGCTCGAAAACGTGCCGCACCTTGCCGACGTCGAGCTGCTGATGCGCATTCTCGGCAATCATGGCGTCGATGTTGCGGTCAATGGCCGCCGTGAACGCCAGGACGATGCGTATTCGCGCACCATCCACTTCACCTGCCGCACCATCGTCGACACCACCGCACCTTACGAGTTGGTGTCGAAGATGCGCGCCTCCTTCTGGGTGATCGGCCCGCTGCTCGCGCGTGAAGGCCAATGCCGCGTGTCGCTGCCGGGTGGCTGCGCCATCGGTACGCGTCCGGTTGATCTGTTCCTCGATGGCCTGGCGGCACTCGGCGCCAACCTCGAAATCGACAGCGGCTACATCAATGCCACGGCGCCGAAGGGCGGCCTGATCGGCGCGCGCTATACCTTCCCGAAGGTTTCCGTTGGCGCAACGCACGTCATGTTGATGGCGGCGACGCTTGCTCGCGGCACCACGGTCATCGGCAACGCCGCTCGCGAACCCGAGGTTGTCGATCTCGCCAACTGCCTGATCGCCATGGGCGCCAAGATCACCGGTGCAGGCACGAGCACGATCACCATCGATGGCGTCACGTCGCTGTCCGGCGCACGCCACCGCGTTCTCCCGGATCGCATCGAGACGGGCACCTATGCCATGGCTGTCGCCATGGCAGGCGGCGACGTTACGCTCGAGAACACTGATGTGGCGCTGCTCGACACGGCGCTGGAGACGCTTCGCCGCGCCGGTGCCGAGATTTCACCGACCAGCAACGGCATGCGTGTTCGCCGCAACGGCGCCGGCATCCGACCGGTCGATATCGTCACCGATCCTTTCCCCGGCTTTCCCACCGATCTTCAGGCGCAGTTCATGGCGCTGATGACGCGGTCGTCGGGTATTTCGCACGTCACCGAGACGATCTTTGAGAACCGTTTCATGCACGTGCAGGAACTGGCCCGGCTGGGCGCGAAGATCTCGCTCTCCGGTCAGACGGCCAAGATCGAAGGCGTGTCGCGGCTGAAAGGCGCGCCAGTCATGGCGACCGATTTGCGTGCTTCCGTTTCGCTCGTCATTGCGGGCCTTGCGGCCGAGGGCGAGACGATGGTGTCGCGCGTCTACCACCTCGACCGCGGCTTCGAACGCCTGGAAGAGAAGCTCACCCGCTGCGGCGCAATCGTCGAACGCGTCAGCGAATAGACAAAGGGCGCGCCTCCTGGGGCGTGCACTGCATATCCCGGTTGCGCATCGCACTGTCGCGCCTTATGTCCGTTGTCTGACGGCATCGCCACCCCGGCGATGCCCTTGTCAATGGGGGTGCAGCCTGAATGACCGACCTGAAGCTTGTTGCGCTTGATAGCGAAGACCTTGCCGTCGTTTCAGCACACATACAGGATAGCGTCTTCAAGGTTGCGGATATCGCGTGGTCACCGCGCGACGCGCAGTTTTCCATCGCGGCCAATCGCTTCGTATGGGAAGAGGCCGGCAAGAAGCGCAAGGGCTTCGAGCGTCGCCGGACTGCGCTCGCCTTCAAGCGCGTGCTGGCCGTGCGTTCCACCGGAATCGACCGCAAGAACCGCGACGACGTCCTGTCTCTGCTCGCGGTCCGCTTCGAACCGAAGGGCGAGGGACCGGAAGGCATCGTTGAACTCGCGCTCGCAGGCGCTGCGACCATCGCGCTTGATGTCGAATGCATCGAAGTTCAGCTTGCGGATATCGGTGGAGCGTGGGAAACCGCATCCAAGCCGCGCCATCCTGGCGCCTAGTCTCAGTGAATCGAGAACGGAAGAGGAGATCGGCGTTGGCAATCTGGCTGGATCAGACATCGCAAGGCTTTGAGCAGCGTTTTGCGGCTTTCCTGACCACGAAGCGTGAGGTGTCCGAGGATGTGAACGCCGTTGTGCGCGCCATCATCGATGACGTCCGCGCCCGCGGCGATGTGGCCCTGGCCGAGTATTCGAAGAAGTTCGAGGGGATCGATTTCGCCATCACGCCGATGCGCGTCAGCGAGGCCGAGATCGATGCCGCTGTCGAAGCGGTTCCCGCCGAAGTGCTTGGCGCGCTCAAGGTGGCCGCCGTCCGCATTGAATCGCATCACCGCCGCCAGCTGCCGAAGGACGATATCTACGAAGACGACATGGGTGTTAGTCTCGGCTCGCGCTGGACGGCGATCGAGGCGGTCGGTCTCTACGTCCCGGGCGGCACGGCGAGCTATCCGAGCTCGGTGCTGATGAATGCCGTGCCCGCCAAGGTCGCAGGCGTCGATCGCATCGTCATCGTGGTTCCGGCAGCAGGCGGTCAGGTCAATCCTGCGGTGCTGGCGGCTGCAAAGCTTGCCGGCGTGACGGAGATCTATCGCGTCGGCGGCGCCCAGGCCATCGCGGCACTTGCCTACGGCACGGAGACGATTGCGCCGGTCGCCAAGATCACCGGCCCCGGAAACGCCTACGTGGCTGCCGCCAAGCGCCACGTCTTCGGAACCGTCGGCATCGACATGATCGCCGGTCCTTCGGAGGTGCTCGTGATTGCCGATAAGGACAATAATCCGGATTGGATCGCGGCCGATCTCCTGGCTCAGGCCGAGCATGACGCAAGCGCGCAGGCAATCCTCGCCACCGATGATGCGGAGTTCGCCAAGTCGGTCGAGGCTGCGGTCGAACGCCAGATGAAGACGCTGAACCGTGCCGAGACGGCAACGGCGAGCTGGCGCGATTTCGGCGCGATCATCCTCGTGAAAAACCTGAAGGACGCCATTCCGCTCGCCAACCGCATTGCGCCCGAGCACCTGGAACTTGCCGTTGCCGATCCCGACGCGCTGCTTGACGGCATCCGCAACGCCGGCGCGATCTTCATCGGCGCGCATACGCCCGAAGTGATCGGGGATTATGTCGGCGGATCGAACCATATATTGCCGACGGCGCGCTCGGCCCGGTTCTCGTCGGGGCTCTCGGTCCTCGACTTCGTCAAGCGCACGTCGATCCTGCGCCTTGGTCCCGAGCAGCTTCGCATGCTGGGTCCGGCGGCGATTGCGCTTGCCGTTTCCGAAGGTCTCGACGCACATGCGCGATCGGTTGCGATCCGCCTCAATCTGGAGAGGTAAGGCATGGCGGGCGACTTCCGGCTTTGCGACGTCGTCCTGGACGACACCATCGGCCGATCGACGCCCGATGTCGAGCATGAGCGCGCCGTCGCCATCTTCGATCTCATCGAGGAGAATACCTTCACACCCATCGGCCACGCCGGGGGGCCCTACCGGCTGAACATTTCGCTGGTCGATGCCAAGCTCGTCTTTTCGATTGCGACTGATGTCGGCGATGCTGTTGCCACCCACATTCTGTCGCTGACCCCGTTTCGGCGCATCGTGAAGGACTACTTCATGATCTGCGAAAGCTATTATGAGGCGATCCGTTCGGCCTCGCCGAGCCGCATCGAAGCGATCGACATAGGCCGGCGCGGTATCCACAACGAGGGTTCGCAGACGCTGAAGGACCGCCTGAACGGCAAGATCGACCTCGATTTCGACACCGCCCGCAGGCTCTTCACGCTGGTCTGCGTGCTCTACTGGCGTGGATGAGAACGATGGAAGAGGCAGGAAGCAAGGTCGAGGGGGCAAGGCCGGGCGCGATCCTCTTCATGTGCGGTATGAACGCCATTCGCTCCCCGATGGCCGAGGCGATAGCCCGTAGCCTTTTACCCGTTAACACCTATATACGGTCGGCAGGCGTTCGCGCCGGCGAGCGGGATCCGTTTGTCGATGTGGTGCTGGAGGAAATAGGTCTCTCGCTGGGGCGTCATCATCCCCATACGCTGGAAGAGCTCGAGGACGACTATTTCGATCTCATCATCACGCTGTCTCCGCAGGCCCACCACGCCGCGCTCGAACTCACGCGCTCGAGCGCCGTTGAAGTCGTCTACTGGCCGACCATGGACCCGACGGTCGCGCAGGGAACGCGAGATCAGATTCTGCACAGCTATCGCGAGGTACGAAACTCCCTCAGCGATCACATAGAGAGCCGGCTACTCAAGAGAAACGGTATTGCCGCACAATCGGCATGAAACAAATAACGGAAAGCCGATCAATTAGGTTCACAAACCTCCCCTGATTGTGTAGTTTCCGCGCAAATTTTGAGGCGGCCGCTGCCGTCATCTCAACCGACAGGAAGAAAACCCTTATATGCCTAAAGAAGAAGTCCTCGAATTTCCGGGTATTGTCACCGAACTTCTGCCGAACGCGACGTTTCGGGTAAAGCTCGAAAACGAACACGAAATCATCGCCCACACGGCCGGCCGCATGCGCAAGAACCGCATCCGCGTTCTGGCAGGCGACAAGGTTCTTGTGGAAATGACGCCTTACGACCTGACCAAGGGCCGCATCACGTATCGTTTCAAGTAGGCTCGGGCCCGAAGGCTCACAAGGCTTTCGCTCTCGTCTGCCCGGTGGTCGAGGTTCCATGACGCTCAAATTCAAGCTCATTCTGGCTTCCGGCTCACCCCGCCGCGTTGACCTGCTCAACCAGGCAGGGATCGAACCGTCGCGCCTGATGCCGATGGACATCGACGAGGCCCCGAAGAAGTCGGAGCATCCGCGCTCGCTCGCCCGCCGGCTCTCGACCGAGAAGGCGGAGGCGGCCCTTGCTGCGATCAAGGGCGATTTGACGTGGAAGGGCAGCTATATCCTTTCTGCTGACACTGTCGTTGCGGTCGGTCGCCGCATTCTCGGCAAGGCAGAGTTCGCCGACGAGGCGTCTGCCTCGCTCCACCTGCTCTCCGGCCGCAGTCATTGGGTCTACACCGGCGTCTGCCTGGTGACGCCCGACCGCAAGGTTCGCCAGAAGATCGTCGAGACCAAGGTACGTTTCAAGCGCCTGTCCGGTTTCGAGATCGAAAACTATCTGGCCTCGGGCCAGTGGCGGGGCAAGGCCGGCGCCTACGGCATTCAGGGGCTGGCCGGCACCTTCGTACAGAAAATGGTCGGATCCTACACCAATGTCGTTGGGCTGCCACTTTATGAGACCATTTTGCTTCTGACCGGCGAGGGCTTCGATGTCCACAGCCGGTGGCCCGAGGGCTGAGGCCGGCGGGCGAGAAATCCCGAAGGACGGACCATGTTTGACGAAAAGAAAACCAGCGCCAAAGTCGAGCCGCTGCGCAAGACGCGGCCTTGCCCGGAATGCGGCAAGTCTTCGCACCGCGAACACTATCCTTTCTGCTCGAACCGCTGCCGCGAGATCGATCTTTCTCGCTGGCTGACAGGCTCGTACGCCATCCCCGTTGTCGACGATGAGACGAAGGCGGAGTACCCCGACGAGGATTGAGCAATCTTTTCCACAGGGAAGCCATTAATTTTGCTCGTGAATCTGGAAAATTCCGCAGCCTGTCAAAAAACTCTCATTTGACGCTTGCCATGGCCGAACAAGATGCTATAACCCCGCTCGCTTCCGGGGTGAACCAAGCCCCCGCAGTTCTTCGTAGCGAGAACTGTGACGAAGTCGGTTAGCCCAGATAGCTCAGTTGGTAGAGCAGCGGATTGAAAATCCGCGTGTCCGTGGTTCAAATCCGCGTCTGGGCACCACTCCTAACGCCTCCATCCAGTCCGGTTGTGTTTCTGTTTTATCGAGTGTTGAATTTTCGGTGAAACGGCATCGGCACGAGCGTTCCTCGTCCGGATACCAAGCAAAGAGCGAGATGCCATGCCCAAGAAGGAAAAGCTCGAACATTCCGAATTCGCCGGTGAATTTACCGATGACGATGTCACGGTACTCGTTGACATCTTCCGGCCCTCAGGAACCAACGGCGACTGGACGATGCAGGTCATCACGCAGGACGAGGACCTGATCGAGTGGGAAGAATCCTTCGCGACCGACCGCGAAGCCTTCGATGAATTTCTTGCGACTGTTGAGCGCGACGGCATCAGAACATTTCTCGATGACGCGGACCCATCCGTCCATTGAGCACGCCAGCTGCGCCTGATGTCGCAATTGCGCAACAATATGTCGCGTATGAGAACTCTCGAAAATAATCCGAAACTAAAGTGGGCCACACCGAAAGAATAGTGCGCGTGAATCGCGCCGGGAACAGCACACATGAAGGCGTCGGAATACAGAGCCGCACTTGCGGTCCTAGGGCTGACTGCGTCTGCCGTAGAGAAGCTGTTTGGGGTAGATCAGTTGACAAGCCGCCGATGGGCCTCTGGTGAGCAGGATGTGCCGCGTGCCGTCGCGCTGTGCCTGCTGCTGATGGCTTCGCACGACACGTCGGTGATCCAGGCCCAAATACTGGCTGATGGGGTCGACACACGATTCGCCAGGTCGGCCTAGACCAGACTGCGAACATACCAGGCCAAGAGAGAGCGATGCTGCCCGTGAATTTCAGGCGGCCGTCGTTTGCCCCATCTCTCGGAGGATCTCGAGAAGGCTTCTTGCCTCGTCGTTGGCAGCAAGCATCCGCAGGCGGTCTTCCGCGAGGCAAAGGATTGCTTGGATGCTTTCCAGCTCGCTCCAGCCCGCGGCCGTAGACGCGGCGACAAAGTCCTGAAAGGCGAACTGCATCGCGTCTTGGCAGCGCAACGCACGGTCCGGATCGTCGCCGGCGACAAAGGGCCCGTAGATGTCTCTCATCTCACCTCTCCGCATATCCGCATAGGAATCACAATGGTCGATAGAGTTTAAGAAACTGCTGATGCAGTCGCATCACCGTTCCCCGATGGTCAAGGGTGCAACACGTCAGTATAGATAGAGCGCTAAATCCATGTCGGCCATTCTCAATTTATCAGAACGATGTTAATACTGCCCTGCAAAAAATGGAGGGGAATGTCTATGCCACGCATTGCGCAACTATACTTCAAGACTGCAGTTCTGTTCCTGATCATCGGGATCGGCATGGGGTTGAACATGGCGATTTCACAAGACCACAGCGTCATCGGCGCTCACGCGCACTGTAATCTGCTGGGCTGGGTGACGATGGCGATTTTCGGCGGCTATCACGCGCTCAATCCGCGCAAGGCCGAACGCCGCCTCGCCATGATCCAGTATTGCGTCTACACCGCCGGCGTCGTGCTGATGGTGCCGAGCCTGTACCTGATGCTGCTTGGCAATGCCGCGATGGAACCGATCGTCGCTATTTCGTCGATCATCACGTTCATCGGCGTACTGCTCTTTGCCTTCATAATCTTCTCAGGCGAGGAAGTGGCGGTAACGCCCTCGGCGCAATCCTATCGATGAGCGCCGCCGAATAGCTATGTCTTAGCGCTGGCGGTGCTCTCCCGCGAGGCAGAGGACCGTCCACCGTTACTAGTGCACGATCTGAATGCGAATTTGCTCTTTCGCCGCATAGGAATGGCAGTCGGTCGCCGCATCGCCGACAAATATCACGTCGCCATCTGAATCGAAGAGGCCCCAGCAGGGCTCGTCATCGACGTACACTTTCCTGACGTAGCCGAACGGTTCGGCATCGAAAAAAACGTTGGGTGCATCTGCAACAGTTTCAAGTTCTCGCATGGACAGCTCCGATGAGTCGCTTCTGTATTAGTGCATGCGTATATTGCATTCTGAAGCTGACGCGGAGCTATCCCGAAAAATAGGGAGGGGAAACTGAGGTTGACGTTCGGGCATACTGCGATCTGCGAATCGTTCGGACAATGCGGTCAGTCTCATCGGCTGCCCCAGTCTCCCGAATTCCATGACGCTATCAAGCGGTCTCCAAGGCACCACCAAGTGCGTTGCGCGTGGCCGATGAAATCCCTATCTAGGGTCGGAATTCATCATTGAAGGATTGTCCCATGGCCGATTTGAAGGCTCGTCACCGTCCCGTTGGCGCCACCGCCGTTCTCGGTCGCACCGGCTTCCCGCACGTCACTTCAGCCACCAAGGGCGAACTCGACATCGTCACGGGACCATCGCAGCCCGGGTTCAATCCGCTGGACCTGCTCTATTCGTCGCTGTCTGCGTGCCTCGTCCTCAGTGCCCGCATCGCGGCCAGTCAGCTCGGCGTTCTCGACCGGATCACCGAGATCACCGTTGACGTGACGGGTGAGAAAGCAACCGAAGGGCTCTCGCGAGTGCAGAAGTTCAACATTGCCTTTTCCATCAAGGGCGATCTCGATGAGGAGATGCGCCTGAAGATCGCACATGCTGCGGAAGACGAGATTTGCACGGTGAGTAACACCATCCGCGGAAATCCGGAGTTTTCGACCGTCATATCGGGTTGATTGATGCCTTGTTGCTGCGCCGGCACGGCAATTTGCCGTGCGTTGCGGATTTTGCATGCGGCTGTCGCTCTGCGACTATTCTCGACAGGTGGCTTCTGTTAATCGGCTGCTGGAAGGCGCCCTACGCAACCGAAGTGGCGCGGAAAGCATCGGAAATATGTCGCAGGCCCCTTCCGCCGTTACACAGCCCGCTCCGGCCAATCGATTTGCCCTGGCTGCCCTGGTTCTGGGTGGTGCGGCAATAGGCGGCTCGCCGATCTTTGTGCGCCTTTCGGACGTGGGTCCGATGGCCACTGCCTTCTGGCGCGTGGCTTTGGCGCTGATCCCGATCTTCATCTTCTCGCTCGTCAAAGGCAGCGACGCAGGCCCGAAGCCGCAGAAGCTGAAGGACTATGGAATGCTGATCCTGCCGGGCGTCATTCTCGCGATGGACCTTGCGTCTTGGCATCTCTCCATCACGATGACATCGGTTGCCAATGCGACGCTGCTTGCCAATCTGGCGCCTGTCTTCGTCGCTGGGATCGGCCTTCTGCTCTTCCACGCGACCGTGACGCGCGTCTTCCTGTTTGGATTGGCGCTTGCGCTTGCGGGCGTCGTCATTCTGAAGGGCGGCCCGGCAGCTCTCGGCAATGGCGACTTGCGGGGCGATGGTATCGCAGTCGTCGCTGCCATGTTCTACGCAGGCTACATTCTTGCAATCGGCAAGCTCCGCAGCCGCTTCGACACGATTCGCATCATGCTCTGGAGCACGGCGTCGGCCGCCGTCTGCGTGTTCCCGCTGGCCTTTTTCTTCGAGGGCAGCATGTTGCCGGCAACGGCGCACGGATGGGCCATGGTTTTCGGCCTGGCTTTCGTCAGCCACGCAGGTGGCCAGGTGGCGATCACCTATGCGCTAGCGTATCTGCCGCCGGCTTTCTCGTCGCTGACGCTTCTGCTGCAGCCGGTCGTGGCTGCAATCCTCGCCTGGATTCTGCTGAGCGAGCCGCTCGGGCCGATGCAGGCGGTCGGCGGCATGGTGGTGCTCGCCGGGATTCTGGTGGCCCGGCGAGGCTGATTGCGTTCAGGCAACCACGGCCCGCTCGACCCGGCGCGCGTCGAGGATGGCCAGTGCATCATCGACTGTGGGTGCAAGGGCCGCCCTGTCGCTGTTGCATGTGCCCCAAGCCTCGATGAAGCTGCTGGTCTTGCCGTAGCTGTTGTCCAGTACACAATGATCGGCACCGATCAGCACGGACATGATGTGTCCGTGCATGCGGTCGGTGATCACTTGCCGTGCCGAACTCAGGAGCGCCACGCCGCGATCGAAACGCTGCTGCGCCCGTTCGCGATAGGCAAGCTCGGTCATCCTTGCGCGACCGCCGATGCGGCCGGTCATCAGACCCTTGAGGATGGCGGCATGCTTGGTCTGCCGCTGGAAGTCCGCGGGGTCGTCCGTCCAGTCGGACTTCACGGTACCGGGACGGATCGTCGCCGCCGTCAGATCCTGTGCTGCGCCGACCTCCACATCATCGCGAAGGTTGAGCAGCAGTTCGTGCTGCGGTGCAGGGCGTT
Organism: Rhizobium sp. 05L419; assembly: GCF_056397845.1. NCBI lineage: Bacteria > Pseudomonadati > Pseudomonadota > Alphaproteobacteria > Hyphomicrobiales > Rhizobiaceae > Rhizobium > Rhizobium sp. 05L419. Next base: position 53,402 of record NZ_JBFTOF010000028.1, on the reverse strand, counting down.
TCACCGGGCCGATGCAGAACGCAATGTCGGGGCACATGCGCACCTCGCACTGGAACCACAGCCGGGCAAATTCGAAGCTTTTCTTGTCCCGCACGAGCAATGTGAAGTTGCCGTGCTTTTCGATGGCGCGTGCCATGCTGTCGATGTTTTCCTGCGCGCGGAACTGCAGTGTCTGCGGCATCTGCACGATGGGTCGGCCTTGGTACTGAGCAAGCAGGTATTCACGAAAGTTGCTGTAGTGCGGCCACACATCCCCGAAGTTCCCGCCGCCGTTGATGAAGATGCGCCCGTGACCGATCGCGGCATCCATGCGCTCGCCGTCGAAGGTGGACATCTCGCTGACATAGGACGGCCGCGCGCGTTGGCGCTCGAAATAGGCAAGAGCGCCGAGCCAGATGGCGCTGTCGCCGATATTGGTGTGGTTCGGGAAGTTCAGGAGCGCGAAACGTTCGGACGGATCGAAGAGGTCCGCGTGGCAATTGGTGATCAGGCCCTGGAGGCGATTGATCGTCATGGTGTTCGATTCAGGCATGGAAGGCTCCTTGTGTCACTGACAAGAGGTCTGCATGGAAGCTCATGTTCTCTGTGTATCGGCCTGTCTGCGCGATGGCAGCAAGGAGAGAGCGAGCGCGATATAGGGGCGAATGGCCGACCGGCCGAATGTCGGCAGGAAGGCGGCGTAGATCAAAGCGCCGAGACCGACGCTGAGGCCCAGGGAAAGCCACCGGTTCGAGACATGGGCGACGATGACGGGATGTGCTAGCCAGACGCAGACTGCCATGAGCGCTGCGCCGCAGAAGGGCACTGCAACGGCCTTGAAGGTGCCCTTGGCGTCAATGCCGGCATACTTGCTCAGCACATACTGCTGGTAAGGCATGGTCAGCCAGGCGCGCAGTGTATAGCCCGCAGCAACGGCGACCACGCCGTAGGGAACGAGCAGCCACGTTAGCACCAGCGTTGCGGCAAGCTGCAGCGCCGCCACCGAAAGGATAGATTCCGCCCGGTTGACGGCCGACAGCGCCGAGGACGCGAAGAAATTCATGACGAACGGCACCGACATCAGCACCAGCACCGTGGCTATGTCGCCGGCATTGCCCCACTTGTCGCCGAAAAGCAGCGCGATCATGTCGTTGGACAGTGCGCCGAAGCCGAGAAGCAGCGGGATGGTGCCAAGCGCCGCCGCGCCGACGATCTTGTTATAAGCATTGCGGAAGGCCACCCGGTCGTTCTGCAGCCGCGACAGCGTCACCAGAGCCACGCTGCCGATCGGCGCGAGCACGGCTTGGCCGATCAATTCGATCAGCCGCCAAGCGATGCGATAGCGCCCGACCTCGACCGGTCCGTACCAGCGCGAGATGAAGATGTCCTGCACGCGGGCGAGCAGCATCCACATCAGCTGCGTGACGACGAGGCTGATGCTGAACAGAAATACCGAGCGGAACAACGGGACGTTGAACCGGAATTTCGGCATCCAGGGATAGGCCACCCAGCCGAGCAGCACCGTTACCACGGCGTTGACCGCAGTTTGGGCGACGAGCGCCCAGACACCCCAGCCGAGGTAGGCGCAGACGACGGCGGTGATGCCGGAAAGCAGGCTGGCGGCGATCGCCTGTGCCGCGAGGTTCTTGTGACCGAATTCACGCGCAAGGCGCGCGTTATGAATGACGGCGAGCGAGGACACCGGCAGCAATGGCGCCAGCCAGCGCAAGATGCCCGCGACGGAGGGATCCCGGACCAGATCGCCATAGTAGGGGGCAAACACGAACACGGTGGCCCCCACCATGCCGCTGAAGGCAATCGTCGCCCAGAAGGCGGTGTCGGCGAGCTCTTCGTCAAGGTCGAGTTGTCGGGTGATGGCATCGCCCAGTCCCGCATAGGCGAGAACGCGGCCGATCTCCACGAAAAGACTCGCCAGCGCAAAGGTCCCGAAATCGCCGGGACCGAGAATGCGCGCAAGGATGACGAAAATCACGAAAGTCGCGACTGTGCTCCAGGCAACGCGAATGACCGACCAGAGGACGGAGAGGGCGGTTTTCTTCTTAAGCTCGGCGCGGGCAATTGCCGTATCAGCCATTCACTGTCCAATCGAATAGGCGCGAGCAATCGCGCATTTGTCTGCAGGCGCAGAGGCCGGTTAAGCGGGGCGTCCCGACTTCTGGCCTCGCCAATAGGCGAGCATGCCGGTGAGATTGTCACGAAGCTGACTGCGATAGGTCAGGCCAAGCTCGTCGCTGAGCTTGCGCCGGCCGATCGCTTCCAGAACCGCCTGCCGGATATCCCAGCGCAGCATGCCGCGCATGTTGGAGCGGCGGTCGAACAGGTACTTGGCGTAGAGCGCGCCGTTGCCGAAGGCATAGCCGCTCTGGAGCTTCTTGACGTCGCCCAGTTCGCGGCGTCCGTGGAAATGCTTGACGGCAAAGTCTGGCAGATACTCCACGCGGATGCCGGCGTTGAAGGCGCGGTGTACGTAATCGGTGTCCTCGCCCGAGCGGAACGGCGAGCCGGCCCCGAAGCGGGTATCGAAGAGGCCCACGGTCTCGATCAGCGTGCGCGGAAAAGCCATGTTGGCACCGTGAATGAAGCCGCCGGCATGCAGGTCGCTGGTCAGCACCGCGGGCTCAAGCTCTGTCTTTATCGTCACCGGCAGGTCGCGTGCGTCTCCGAGCTCAATCCGGCCGCCACGCATGATAGGCTGCTTGTCGGCCGCAAAGAGCGACGCGAGCAGGCTGAAATAGTCGGCGAAGATCTCGCAATCGTCGTCGGTGAAGGCGAGGATGCGACCTCGCGCTGCCCTCATGCCGGCATTGCGTGCAACGGCGAGCCCCGCCGTCCCCTCATAGACAAGGTTGGTGCTGATCTGCGCGGTCTTCGCCCATTCGCGCACGAGGTCGGAGGTCGAATCGGTGGAACCGTTGTCGACGAAGACCAGTTCCAGTCTCAGGTAGCTTGCCTGGCGGGCGGCGATAGAAACGGCATCCAGGCAGTTCGTCAGTCCATATGCCCGATTTCTCGACGAGATGATCAGGCTGATGTCCACGGGCTGAGGAGGCATTCATTTTCCCCTTCTGCGATCGATGTTGAAGCGAGGATAGGGCGCGCATCCGGCCTCGACAAGAAACATTTTGCATTGCAGCAAAGCAGTACAGGAGGTTGAAAAAACAAAAGAATGTGGTGATTTCTTGCTTCATTATTATAAATCAGCGCTGACGGGTTTTAAATCCGAAACATCATGAATTTAAAGAATAGTAATTGTAATAATTCGTGTTCTCGTAATATTGTAACCGATTGATTGTTTGGTGGTTACCTATGTTTTCACGATCTCAATTCAGGATATACCTAGGAAATATGCATATTTATGTTCTGTCTGCGTCGGGTTCGTATGGCGGCGGGTCATTTACCAATTAAGGTTCTTCGCATTTGCGAAAAGCCTCATGCGGGAAAGATTAGTGTTTCAACCTGCCGGTCCCATCGGCAAAAATTGCYAGCCTGGCTCACGCTTTGCTGCCGCAGATCGGCGGCTGTCGCTTCCAGAAACAATGCCGAAGCAGTAGTCGAGCAGACGTTCGGCTCGGGAAACCATCACGCCAGAACGCCCGGTCGTCGGCAATGCTTCATCGTCCGCAGGCGAGGGCCACCTTAGACTTTGGAGCTTGCTTCCGGATACAGGCCCGTGCCGGATCATTACTCATCTTCGTTCAGCCATTTGCGGATAACAGGCACATCGGCGTCGCCGAGGTCGTGACCGCTGGGGATGACAGTCGAATCAACGGTGGCCCCTGAGCTCTTCAGGCGGGCTTCGAGGTCGGTGGCATATTTGCCGTAGGCATCCGTCTTGCCGCTGATGACAAGCAGGTCAGTGCCCTTGAGGTCGGCATGCGGAAAGTTGCTGAGAACTGGCATGGAGCGCAGAAGCACTGCTTTGTGCACCAGGTTCGGGTGGAGATAGAGCAACGAGTTCAGGAGATTTGCGCCATTGGAATAGCCGACGTAGACGAGCTTCTTCGGGTCCAGCCCATAGGATTTGACGGCCCCGTCGATGAACGCTGCGAAGGCTTCCGCCTCATTCTTGATGTCMTGTTGATCGAAGGAGAAGGGCGTGATGCGCTTGTACCAGCGCGGGATGCCTTCTTCGGTGGCGCGTCCACGCACGCCGAGGAGCGTGGCGCGAGGGGCAACCTGGTGCAACAGCGGCATGAGCGTTGTTTCGTTCCCGCCCGAACCGTGCAGCAACACCAGAACGCTGCCGTCCGGATCGGGCGGCGTGTAGAAGCGGTGCACGAAGGGCAGGTCCCGATAGTTGATGCGTGGTTCGCCAGGCATCGAAAATTGCGGCAGCACGACCTTCAGGTCCTTGAGATCCATGATGGCGTCCTTTGGGACGAAAAGCTTGCTACCGAGCGTGGCCTGCGGTTCGTCGACCGTCATGCCGGGCTTGTCCGTCGCCAGCTCGATCAGCGTTCCTCCCGGCTCGCGAACGTAGAGCGAGCGGAAATATCTGCGGTCATGCATGTTGGTTGCTGACGCACCCTCCTCTTCGAGGGTCTTGTGGACGCCGAGCAGTGCTCCGTCGTCGGCGGCCCGGAAGGCGACGTGATCGAACGTCCCCGTTCCCGGCGCGCCGGACCAGAACCCCTGCGCATTGCGGATATCGATGACATCGCCGGATTGCGAAACAAGCCTGTCTATATTGCCGCGGTTTTCCTGGAAACGGTAGCCGAAGTGGCTTTCCACGAACTTGCGGCTTTCCGCCGGCTTCTCCGTGAGCATCGTGGCGCCGCGTACCCGCTGGATTGCATGCTCGAGCGGAACGCCGGCGCCGTCCCACGCAGCCGGGGACTTGAGCTTCGGTGCGCCAGCAAGCTTGACGATGATATTGTCAGGATCCTTCAGCCGCAGAACCGGCTCACCGAATTCGTCCGCCGGACCTTCGGATCGCAGGCCGAAACCCATGGCGCGCGTCAGCCAGTAGCCGATGCTTGTCGGATCGATCGCCAGCGACAGTTCGCTCAGTTGGCCGAAGCCGGGGCGGCCCGGGGCACCGTCCTCCCAGACGAGGAATGTGACGAGCGATCCGGGTGTGCCCTCGGCGTCGCCGTAAAAGAGGTGGAGTTGCGTCGCGTCCTCGAAGCCGGCCGTCTGCTTGACCAGTCGCAGGCCGAGGAAGCCCGCATAGAAATCGACGTTTGCCTGCACCCTTCGGGTAAGAAGCGTGATGTGATGAATGCCAGATACCATAGGAAGCAGCCCGGATTGCATGGGGGACAGAAACAGCGCGGAGATGAGAGTGAATATGAGTATCATGCCGTCGCAGATGGAGTGTCTCGTGAGTGTTCCGCACACAGAATAGGGCATCTCCGCGGGGCTGCAAATCCAAAGTGTCAACGCTCTCTAGCGCGACCTCCAGCTGCTGCAGCGTTGGCGGCTTGACCATGCAAGCGCGCGCCGAGCGCCTTGGCGTTGCATGTCGTCCTCGTCGCTGGACGTGCTGAGGATGCAGACGGGGATCCTGTTCAGTCGCCCGTCCGCAGAAAGCGCACTCAGCACCTCGAACCCATCCATGATCGGCATATTGATGTCGAGCAGCATCAGGTCGATCGACGGATCACGGCCGCCGGCTGCGCGCTCTGCCAGAAGCCGCATGGCATCGCGCCCGTTGCTCGCGATATGAAGATTGAAGCTGACTTTCTCGCGCTTCATCAACTTGATCTTGAGGATCTGTACATCTGCGGGACTATCCTCGACGAGCAGGACTTCTGCCAGGCGCAGAGGTCGCCCCGCACGCTGTTCGGACCGTTCTTCGTGCAGCCCGTTCCGCGGCATGCTCTGTGCTCCTGGCCGGGCAATCGGCAGGCGGCGACTGCAGATCATGGGATGCTATGGCGAGGAAACGCTTCGTCTGTTCGTCGTCGCCAGCTGACACATCTGGCCGCTCTGATGACATGCTGCAAATCTCCAACCCCAGGCGGGCGGAGAATAGAAAGCGGGCGCCGGCTCTGCAACCGGCGCCCCACATTAATTTCGCATTGGCAACCTTCTTAGCCGGCCGACTTGCGCGGCTCCGGCGGAAGGATTTCCGCCTTCGCCTCGTTTGCCGTCACAGCCGCACGATGGCGCCGGCGCCAGTCGCCGAGGAAGAGCAGGATCGGCGCTGCGATGAAGACCGACGAAGCGGCCGCGACGAGGATGCCGAATACCATCGGCACCGCGAAGCTTTCCACTGCGCTGCCGCCCCAGATCGCCATCGGAAGCATGGCGAGGAAGGCGGTTGCACCCGTGTAGAGGCTTCGTGCCAGCGTCTCGTTGATCGACTTGTCGATGATCTCGCGAAGCGGCATCGACTTGTAGAGGCGCATGTTTTCGCGCATGCGGTCGTAGACGACCACCTTGTCGTTCACCGAGTAACCGACGAGGGTCAGAAGGGCTGCGATGGCCGTCAGGTTGAAATCGAGGCCGGTCAGCGCAAAGAAGCCGACCACCTTTGTCACGTCCAGGATGAGCGTTGCGATGGCGCCGACCGCGAACGGCCATTCGAAGCGCCACCAGATGTAGAACAGCATCGCAAGGCTGGCGAGCACGACAGACATGATGCCGGCCCATGCGAGTTCACCGCTGACTTTCGGGCCGATTACGTCGGTACCGGTGACGGTGGCCTGTGGATCGAGCTTGACAATTTCATCCTTCAGCTTGGTGACTGCGGCCGTCTGCGCCTCTTCGCCACCTTCCTGGCGCTGCGCGCGCACGGCCATGGTATTGTTGTCGCCGAAGGACTGCAGCGAAACCTCGCCGAGCCCGAGCTCGTTGAGCCCCGTGCGGAAGGTTGAAAGGTCGACTGTGCCGCTCGTCTTGACCGACATCTGAATGCCGCCCTTGAAGTCGACGCCGTAGTTGAGGCCCGGAGTGATGAAGAGCACGATCGATGCGACCGACAGGATGGCCGAAACCGTCACACCGATAAATCGTGCCTTCATGAAGTGGATGTTCGTGCCATCTGGGATCAGGTGCAGCGGCAGAAGCGGCTTGATGTGAATGACCTTCATTTTGCGCCGGCGGGCGATCGCGATCATCACGACGCGTACGATGGCCACAGCTGTGAACATCGAGATCATGATGCCGAGGCCCATGGTGACGGCGAAGCCGCGAACGGGGCCGGAGCCGAACCAGAATAGGATAGCGGCGGCGATCAGCGCCGTCATGTTGCCGTCGACGATCGTCGAGTAAGCACGGCTGAAGCCGGCATCGATGGCGGCAAATGCGCTCTTGCCCTTGCGGGTTTCTTCGCGGATGCGCTCGTTTATGAGGACGTTCGCGTCGACCGCAAGGCCGATGCCGAGCACGACACCGGCGATGCCGGGCAGTGTGAGCGTCGAGCCGATCAGCGTCAGGCCGGCAAACGTCAGGATGACGTTGAGCGCCAGAGCGGCGTTGGCCAGAAGTCCCCAGGCGCCGTAGAGGAAGAAAATGAAGGCGGCGACGAAGGCGAAGCCGATCAAGCCGGAATAAACACCCTTCTTGATGGCGTCTGCGCCAAGGTCGGCACCGACGGTGCGCTCCTCGATGACGGTGAGCTTGGCGGGCAGGGCGCCGGCGCGCAGCATGGCGGCGAGCGTCGTTGCGCTGTCGGCGGAGAAGCTGCCGGAGATCTGCCCGGAGCCGCCGGTGATCGGTTCGCGGATAACGGGCGCACTCAGCACCTTGTCGTCGAGAACGATGGCAAAGGGATTGCCGACGTTCTGGCGGGTGATATCGGCAAAGCGGGTGGCGCCAGCGCTGTCGAAGCGGAAGCTGACGACCGGCTCGTGGGTGTTCGGATCGAAGCTCACGCGAGCATCCGACAGGCGGTCGCCCGAAATCTCGACGCGGTCGAGAACGGGGTAGGCCTGGCCCTTTTCATCCTTCAACATCGTCACGCCGGGTCCCGGCGCGTTGGTCGGGGAGAGCATGTGGAAGGACATCTTCGCGGTCGAGCCGAGAAGCTGGCGAAGGCGTGTGGGATCCTGGGCACCCGGCAGCTGAACGAGGACGCGATTTGCGCCGATGCGCTGGATGGTCGGTTCGGCGACGCCCACCTGGTCAACGCGCTGGCGGATGACCTCGAGGCTCTGCTGGACCGCCGAATCGACGTTGCTGGCGATCCCGGCAGGCGAGAAGCCGACCGTGATATTGCCGCCGCTTGCGTTGACCGACAAATCCGACTGGCCGGCGCTGATGCCGGTGCCGATCGTGTTGCCGAGCGTCTTGAGCTGGGTCACTGCATCGTCGCTCTGCGCCGGATCGGTCAGCACGACGACGATCTGGTTCTGGTTGCGAACGACCGACTTCGTGGCGATGTTCTTTTCGCGAAGCACGCGGCGGGCATCCTGCAGAAGCGACTGCAGCCGCTCGCGGGTCAGGTCCGCTTCGTCGACTTCGAGCACGAGGTGCGAGCCTCCGCGAAGGTCAAGGCCGAGCGAAACCTGGCTATGCGGCAACCAGGACGGCATACGCTGCAGGACGGATTGCGGCAGGGCGTTCGGCAAGGCGATCAGAATGCCGAGGAGAATGACCACCGTATAGGTGATCACCAGCCATGGTGAAGTGCGCATATGGTTGTTTATCCTTGATAACGCTTGACCCTGCGCGTGTCGCGCGGGCGGCGTGTCGTAAATGCAGATAGGAAGCGCCAGTCAGGCGCGCATGATCAGGCCGTTGCCGTCGGCGGCCCACGCGAATCGTAGGCTTTCGCGCCGATCGCATGAATTGGCAGGCCGATGGGCGACGAGAGTGATGGACCGCGACCAAAGGCAAATTTGACAGTCGGAGGATTTGCTAGGATCGCTTCGCCGGAATCGAAGGCCACATATTTCGGCGCTATCCTGCGGTCGGCCGCGAGAATTCCCCGCACCCCGTCCCGCGCACTGAGTTGCAGCGGCTGGCCGTCCTTGCTGGAAGACGAGAATGCATTCGGCCCGCGCGCCGGACCCAGGCTCAGGTTGCCGCCGAAGAGAAGTCCGAGATAAGCGAAGATCGCGACGGCCAGAGAAACGGCAACGCGACCCGTCATGCGGCGTGCGTCGAGCCTCATCCCGTGGTCGTCTGCATTTTCAATCTCGAACCGGCTCAACGGCGCAGAATTCTCTCATTCTTTGACTGGAGAAGGAGTTTCCTCGGTCTGGATTGTAGCAGCCTCGGCCTCGTCTTCATAGGGTTCACTGTCATGATGCACTTGAGAGAGGCGGTCAAGCATGCCCATCGCGATTTCCCGCTCGCCCATGATGACGGTGTCGGCGCCATATTCCTTGAGTTCTTCCACTTCCGCGTCAGAGTGCGCACGGGCGACGATCAGGACGCCGGGATTGGCAGCGCGCCCCTGTTCGGCGACGCCGCAAGCTTCGAAGGCATTCGGGATCGCGATGACGAGGCTGCGCGCGCCGGCAAGGTTTGCGAGGTTGAGCACGTCACGCGAAACCGCATTGCCGCTGATGACCTCGATCCCTCGATCCCTGAGTTCGGCGATACGCTTGTCGGAGTCCTCGATCACGAGGAAGGGTGTTCCGGACGATTTCAGATTTTGTCCAACGATGCTGCCGACGCGCCCGTAGCCGACGAGGATGGCGTGCCCGCGAAGCTCGGTCTTGTGCACTTCATCTGCGACAGCCAGCGGTGCTTCGGTCGGCTCGGGGGCGGTCACTTCCTCGAGCTCTGCGGCCGGCTCTTCGCGCTTGGCCGGTTCGAGGAACGGACGCAGCCGGTCGCAGGCATAGAAGAGAAGAGGATTAAGGATGATCGAGATGATCGCGCCGGCAAGGATCAGATCGCGTCCCTCTTCTGGCAGCAGTCCCAGATCGACCCCCAGCGCGGCTAGAATGAAGGAGAATTCGCCGATCTGCCCAAGGCTCGCCGAAATCGTCAGCGCCGTTCCTATCGGCTTTCGGAACAACAGCACGATGAGAAAGGCGGCCAGCGATTTTCCGATAACGATGATGAAGACCGTGGCAAGCAGCGGGATTGGCTTGTCGACCAGAATGTTCGGATCGAACAGCATACCGACGGAAACGAAGAACAACACCGCGAAAGCATCGCGAAGCGGCAGGCTTTCCTGCGCGGCCCGGTGGCTGAGCTCGCTTTCGGCCAGAACCATCCCGGCGAAGAAGGCGCCGAGCGCCAGCGACACGCCGAAGAGTTTCGAGGCGCCAAAGGCGACGCCGAGAGCGATCGCAAGCACGCCGAGGCGGAACAGCTCGCGGGAACCGGTGTGAGCGATGCGGTGCATCGTCCAGGGGATGACGCGGCGGCCGAAAATCAGCATGACGCCGACGAACAGCGCCACTTTTATAAGCGTCATGGCGATGATGCCGCCGATGCCGAAATCAAGGCCGAACAACCGGCTGACGGCAGCGGAGAGTGGCTCAACTGCTCCGTGGCCGCCGCCGATGCTGGCGGCTGCCGGTATGAGGACGAGCGCCAGAACCATGGCAAGGTCCTCGACGATCAGCCAGCCGACCGCGATCTTGCCGCGTTCGGTCTCGACCAGCCGTCGCTCCTGCAGCGCCTTCAGAAGGACCACTGTCGAAGCGACGGAAAGAGCGAGGCCGAAGACCAGGCTCCCTCCCGTCGGCCATCCCATGATCGCTCCCAATCCCCAACCGAGCAGGGTGGCGAAGGCGATCTGAACGATAGCTCCGGGAACGGCGATGCCCCGCACGGAGAGCAGATCCTTGAGTGAGAAATGCAGGCCCACACCGAACATCAACAGGATGACGCCGATTTCCGCGAGCTCGGGCGCCAATCCCTGGTCTGCAACGAAGCCGGGCGTGTGTGGACCGACCAGAACTCCGGCGACGAGATAGCCGACCAAAGGTGGCATGCGGAGCCTGTTGGCAAGCGTGCCGAGAATGAACGCAAGCACGAGACCCCCGACGATTGTCGAAATCAAAGGTGTATCGTGCGGCATCATTCTCTCCCGAACTAGAAATCCCGTTTAAAATATGACATATATGACCTATATCAACCAATATGGGTGGTTTGACGGTATGGGTCAAGGCGCGAAAGAAACAATTCTGACACCTGCACTATGCCGCGCCGCTCGCGGATTGCTCGATTGGACGCAACTCGATCTTGCCGATCAGGCTGCCGTCTCGCGAAGCACCATCCGTGACTACGAAGGACAGCATCACGAAATCCACCGTGCGACCGAAGCGCAGTTGCGCACGGCTTTCGAAAAAGGTGGTGTTGCGTTTGTCGAAGTCGAGGGCGTAGGAACCTGCCTCTGCCTTCCGCCGACGCAATGATGTGTTACCTAGTGCCCGTTAAACAGCGCGGCGAGACTTTATACGCGTAGATGGTCTTGCCGCGATAGTAGCCGTCAGCCGGTTTCCAGGACGTGATGGCCTGCGAGGCCTGCGCGCAATCAATGGGCTGGGTCGTGATGAAGACAACGTCCTCGCTGACGTCGTTCGGCAACGGGAAAGTCTGTTCGTAGTAGTTTTCTGGTGCGGCTGCAGGCGGCCGCGCGTAGAGGCGAAACGGTTCGTTTCTGAGCGTATGGAACATATCGGCAAGAATGTCACGGCTGTCGCTGACGATGTCGGTGAGGCCGGATTGGCGTGCGAGATCGCCGGCCTCACGGCTGACGGCGCTGCGTCCCAGATAGCGTTTCATCGCCTCGTCGCCGTTCGGCAGCTCGAGCTGATGCGCGAAGACTGCTGCCAAGGGAAAGACGATGCTTGCGAAGCCATTGACGGCCAGGGAAATCCGCAAGCCTTTCGGCCACTCGCGGTGGAGCAGCCAGACGGCAAGGATGGTTCCGGCGACGTAGGCTGTCACGGCCCAGTTGGCATAGGCCTTGGCGACCACCGCCTGGAAGGTGATGAGAAGGATGACGGGAACCGAAAGCCAGATCAGCAACCTTTCGAATGGGTTGCTGTTGCCCCTGATGGCTCGGCAGACTGCCCACAGGATGGCACAGAAAACGATCGGTCCGACGACGCCGAATTGCGCCGCAACGAACTCGATGCCGTGGCGCAAGTCGATGCTGAGCGCGCTCCAATGCGCAATGCTCGTCGTATGCTTCACCGTCGTCGCATCGTGCGTGAAATTCCACCACAAGTTTGGCGAGGCCACGGCGATGGCTGCGGCAGAGGAAATGAAGAAGTCTCTCCAGGCGATGCGTGCCGATGGCATCAGGATCAAGGCGATCAAACCGCCGGGGACGACGAACAGGATCGCATATTTCGACAGGAAGGCGCAGCCGAAGGCGATCCCCAGGAGCAACGCCAGCCCGATCGAGCGTTGTTGGGTAAGGCCGAAATAGGCAAACAGCGCAGCGGCGAGGAAAAACAGAAGGACGACGTCGGTCGAGAAGAAGACGGATGACAGCGCCACACCCGGCAGGGTGATGTAGGTAGCGCCTGTCCAGCCTTCGATGTCAGGCCCAACGAACCGCTTGGCTGTCTTCATCAACAAAAAGGCGGTCGCCATGTGGATCAGCGGTCCGCAGAGCCGGATCCAGAATATCGACGTCGACCCGGAAATCTCAGTCATCGCCCGGATGATCCAGGCGATCATCGGCGGCTTTGAATAGTAGCCGAAATCGATATTTTGCGACCAGAGCCAGTATTGCGCTTCATCGACAAACAGATCCGTGCTGTCGAAATGTAGCGTGACGACACGCCACAGCGTGATGCCGAAGATGACGAAGAGACCTAGCCGGGCAGACATGAACCGGATTTCCGTTGCACTGCCCTAGGACCCAGGGGGGCCGGTACAGCTGTTGCATGACAATTAACGCGTCAGCGTCGTCATATTGTGATTTTATGACGGAGATTCAAAGGACGCGAAGAGACAAAGCGCCGCGGTTTGCCGCGATACGATCCAGCAGCGCAACGGCTGCAAGAACGGCTATCGCCAGTAAGCAGGAACCCAATCCGAGAACAATCATTGCCCAATCCTTCAGACGTCATGTCGTAGTTTGGCGGGGATATAGCACGAAGCTTGCTTCAGACTTGTAGCAGCCAAGCAACGCAAGCCCAGTAATTCATAGATGGTTATTCGCGTTGCCACGAAAGCGGGCATTCATAAAATGCGTATTAACCTTCAGGCAAGGAATTAACCATAAACATTGCACTCTACGTCGGAATGGGAAGATTGACTCGTCCCCACCAGGCATGACGCCGAACCGCCGTACCGGGTCGATCCGGTATCCATCTCTCAAGCAGCTTTGCAGCACTACGCACTGATCGGGAGGCTTCAGCCCGCCGGCGATTGCCGGTGTCCTGCCGCCTGTGATCGGCGCATGTTGGATGAAGCATGGATTTTTTTGCCGGGCGTCCGCCCGGACAGTGTTGGGGACAGGCGTTGGGGCAGGATATGCCATCGGATCAGGCACGAGGAGCACAGGCAGGCAGCCTGCGCGACCGACTGCGCTTTGCCGGCCTTGATACCGACCAGTGCGACATGGTGCGCCGCCACAGGCCGGCCCTTCAGCAGCATCTGTCGGCCGGCCTTCGCGATCTCTTCCACCGGTTCCAGTCGTTTCCGGATGCCGCGCGCAATTTCGAAAGCGAGCGGCAGGTCGAGCGGCTCCATGATCTGCAGGCGTCCCATTGGGACGTGCTGACGGATGCGCGTTTCGACAGCCTCTACGCGGAGCGCGTGAAAGTGCTTTCGGATACCGAAAGCAAAATGGGCCTCGACCCGCGCTGGCATATCGCTGGCCATGGCGTCGTGCTCGAACATGCGATCGCCGGTCTTGCAGAGGAGCTTTCGGGACGTCCGCTCCTGCCGGGCGCCAAGCGTCGCGCCCGGGAAACAACCCAGCTTATGAACGCCATCATCCGGCTTGTCATGGTGGATGTGGAGATTGCCGTCTCATTGCGATTCAATGCGCTGCGGGCTTCCCAGCAACGGCAGCTTGCCGACCAGCGCAACGCCGACAAGGCTGAGGTCTCCCGGTTGTTTGCGGATGTCGTCGAGGGCCTTGCTGCCCGTGACCTCACGGTCCGTGCAGCCGTCGAACAGGACGGTCCACATCGCGACATCGCCGACGCGCTGAACGGCGCCCTCGATGTCTTGCAGTCCGAATTCAGGGCGATCAGCGAGAAGACGGCAGTGGCGGAGGCTTCGGTGCAGGTGCTCGGTGACTCGTCACGGCGTCTCGCGGACAATGTGTCCGGTCATGCCGAAGAGTTGCGGTCTTCGGCCGCGGCTCTTGCCGATCTTTCCGAAGGTGTTCGTCAGGGAGCTGCGGGTAGCCGCGCAGCCGAGCAGGCCGCCGCTTCGACCCGTGTAGCCGCTGAGGAAAGCGGGGAGGTTGTAGGCCGCGCCATCACTGCGATGGCCGATATTGAAAAGTCCGCCGAACGGATCGGCCAGATCATCGGCGCGATCGATGAAATCGCCTTTCAAACCAATCTTCTTGCCCTCAATGCCGGCATAGAGGCGGCACGRGCAGGCGATTCCGGCCGCGGCTTTGCTGTCGTCGCGCAGGAAGTACGCGCTTTGGCGCAACGCTCCGCAGATGCCGCACGCGAAATCAAAATGCTGGTCAGCACGACTAAGGCTCAGGTCGGCGCCGGCGTCCAGATGGTCGGTCGCACGCAGGATTCGATCGGCAGCATCGCCCGTCAGGTCACGGAGATCAACGCTGCGATCGCCACAGTCGCCAGCCAGGCGAGCGAACACGCTTCGGCCCTCGATATGGTCACCACCGACGTCAAGGGTCTCGGCGCACGCGTTGCGCAGGGGGCCGGCGCGGCGACGCAGTCCGCTGAAAGCGCGGATGATCTTCACACCGTGATCGTCGAACTCGGACGAACCGTTCGCGAGTTCCGCCTGGCCCGGCAAAATGCCGAGACGGAGCGACGGCCCGCGCGCGCCATCGAGGTGCAGTCTGTTCGGGCGGATATGGAGAACGACGACGAAGCTTTTGATTTCGTCCGTCCGCTCGCAAGCCTTGGGGGAGGCCGGAGTGTTTACTGAATCACTGGAACATGATGGCGGCTCACATTCGTTGAGCGCGCATCTGGGGACAAGGAAAAGCTGATGGCAGCAAAGAAGAGTGCGAAAACGCTGAACTTGGCAGCGGTCCTCGATCTAAACGAAGCGACGGTCTTGCGCGACAAGCTCCTGTCGCTCCGCGGCAGCGCCGTATCGATCGATGCCTCTGCCGTCGAGCGCGTCGGAACGCTTGGCGCACAGGTGCTTATGGCGGGAGCCAAGACCTGGGACGAGGACAAACTGGCGTTCACCTTCACCAAGGTCTCGGACGCATTTCAGAAAACCATGCAGCTGATTGGTGTCGACATCCACCATCTGCTTGCCAAGGAGATCCGGCAATGAAGAAAAAAGTGCTGACCGTGGACGATTCACGGACCATTCGAAACATGCTCCTCGTGACCCTGAACAATGCGGGTTTCGAGACGATCCAGGCAGAAGACGGCATCGAAGGACTTGAGGTTCTGGAAGAATCCAACCCGGATGTCATCGTCACCGACATCAACATGCCGCGCCTCGACGGTTTCGGATTTATCGAAGGTGTTCGCCGCAACGAGAAATACCGGGCAATTCCGATCCTGGTTCTGACGACCGAAAGTGATGCGGAAAAGAAGAACCGTGCGCGCCAGGCCGGTGCCACCGGCTGGATCGTCAAACCTTTCGACCCTGCCAAGCTGATCGATGCCATTGAGCGCGTAACCGCTTAAACTCAGGATTTTCGACTATGGATATGAACGAAATCAAAGAGATCTTTTTCCAGGAATGCGAGGAACAGCTCGCCGAACTGGAGTCCGGTCTTCTGAAAATGAATGATGGCGATCGCGATCCGGAAACCGTCAACGCGGTCTTCCGTGCCGTCCATTCGATCAAGGGCGGCGCTGGCGCCTTTGGTCTGGACGATCTCGTCGCCTTCGCACATGTGTTTGAGACCACCCTTGATTGCGTTCGTTCCAACAAGCTTGAACCGACACAGGACGTCCTAAAGGTCATGCTGAAGTCGGCCGACGTTCTGGCGGACCTGACCAACGCCGCGCGAGATGGCGGCCGCGTAGACGAAAGCCGCAGCCGCGGTCTCGTCAAGGAGCTGGAAGCGCTGGCCAATGGCGAACTTCCGTCTCCATCTGCCGCGGTGGAAGCGCCGGCACCGGTTGCAGCCGCACCGAAGGTAACCGACGACAGCGGTTTCCAGCCGATCCCCTTCTCGTTCGACGATTTCGGTGACGAGGAAGAGGCGGACTCCGGGATGCCGTCGTACGAGATTACGTTCAAGCCGCGATCCGATCTTTACTCCAAGGGTAACGACGCCACGCTTCTGTTGCGCGATCTGAGCCGCCTCGGCGAGATGAGCTGCTATTGCAACATGGATGCGCTGACCGGTCTCGAAGAGCTAGATCCGGAGGCCGCCTATTTCCACTGGACCATCACAATCAAAACGGACAAGGGCGAGGACGCTATCCGTACCGTCTTCGAATTTGCAGAATGGGATTGTGACCTGGAGATCAGGGTTGCTGCGGAAGAGGCGAAGGTTGCCGCTGGCGAAGAACTGCCGATGATCCCGGTTCCGTTCGATCTGTCGGTCCTCGACGGCGATGCCGGTGATGTTCCGGCTGAGTTGCCGAAATCCGACATTGCCGCTGCGGTGTCCGCCGCTGAAACATCGTCCAACGTCACGCAGATCGCTGCCGCGCGCGTCGAGAAGAAGGAATCTGCTGCGGCTGCTGCCGCAAACGCTGCCGCCGCAGCCCAGAACAACGCCGCTGCGAGCGCCGGCCAGACGATCCGCGTCGATCTCGATCGCGTCGACCGTCTGATCAACCTGGTCGGCGAGCTCGTTATCAATCAGGCGATGCTCTCGCAGAGCGTCATCGAAAACGATACGACCGGCACCTCCTCGATCAACATGGGTCTGGAAGAGCTGCAGCAGCTGACACGCGAGATCCAGGATTCGGTCATGGCGATCCGCGCGCAGCCGGTGAAGCCGGTCTTCCAGCGTATGTCGCGTATCGTTCGCGAAATCGCCGACATGACGGGCAAGACGATCCGCCTGATCACCGAAGGTGAAAACACCGAAGTCGACAAGACGGTCATCGACAAATTGGCCGAACCGCTGACGCACATGATCCGCAATGCTGTCGACCACGGCATCGAAACCCCCGAGAAGCGGGCTGCAGCCGGCAAGAACGTCGAAGGCACGGTTCGCCTGACTGCGAAGCATCGTTCGGGCCGCATCCTGATCGAGCTTGCCGACGACGGTGCCGGCATTAACCGGGAGAAGGTGCGCCAGAAGGCGATTGCCAACGACCTGATCCCGGCCGACAGCAACCTGACCGACGAGGAAATCGACAACCTGATCTTCCTGCCGGGCTTCTCCACGGCCGACAAGATCTCGGACATCTCGGGCCGCGGCGTCGGCATGGATGTCGTCAAGCGCTCGATCCAGGCGCTCGGTGGCCGCATCAACATCACATCGAAGCCCGGTCAGGGTTCCGTCTTCACGATGAGCCTGCCGCTGACGCTCGCCGTTCTAGACGGCATGGTCGTGACGGTTGCCGGGCAGACGCTCGTGGTGCCGCTGACGGCAATCGTCGAAACGCTGCAGCCGGAAGCCGCCGCGATCCATTCCTTCGGCGCCAACCATCGCCTGATCTCGATCCGCAACAGCTTCTGCCCGCTGGTCGATGTCGGTCGCATCCTGAACTTCCGCGCGACGCAGGCCAACCCGGTCGACGGCGTTGCTCTTCTCGTCGAATCCGAAGGGGGCGGTCAGCGCGCCCTCATGGTCGATGCGATCCAGGGCCAGCGCCAGGTCGTCATCAAGAGCCTGGAAGCGAACTACACGCACGTTCCGGGCATCGCTGCTGCGACCATTCTCGGCGACGGTCGCGTGGCACTCATCCTGGACGTCGACGCAGTCGTGGGGGCTTCCCGCGGTCAGGCGTTGAAGCAGGAAATGTCACTGGCAGCGGTGGGATAGTATTATGTCGTATGCCGTGAAAAGTCTGAAGGATGGAGATCGCGAGCTCATCGCGTTCCGCATCGGTGATCAGGAATTTTGCGTAAATGTCATGTCGGTGCGTGAGATTCGCGGCTGGACGCCGGCAACGGCGATGCCGCACTCGCCCGCCTACATGAAGGGCGTCATCAATCTGCGCGGCGCGGTGCTGCCGATTATCGATCTGTCGGCTCGCCTCGGCATGCCGCCGACCGTGCCGACAGCGCGTCACGTCATTATCGTGGCCCAGGTACACCGCAAGGTCGTGGGTCTGCTGGTCGATGCAGTGTCCGATATTCTGACCGTTACGGAAGACAACGTTCAGCCCACGCCTGAGATCGCCTCGGAAATGCAGCGCCAGTTTGCTCGCGGTGTCCTGGCTATCGACAAACGCATGATCTGCCTCCTCGAACTCGAAGCCATCTTCCCCGAATCGGAAAGCGAAGCAGCATGAATGTCCTGAGTGCGAAAGACGTGAGGCAGGGGAGCCCCGACGAGGTGCTGGCGAGCGGCGAATATCCGCTGACGCGCCGCGACCTCACGGAAATTGCAGCGATGATCTACTCGGACGCGGGAATCTTCCTGAACGAGACCAAGGCATCGCTGGTCTATTCGCGTCTTTCCAAGCACATTCGAAACCTCGGTCTTTCGGGTTTCAGGGAGTATTGTTCGCTCGTCTCTTCGCCAGCCGGGGCGGCCCCTCGCCGGGAGATGCTGTCGCATCTGACGACGAATTTCACGCGCTTCTTCCGTGAGAACCATCACTTCGAGCACCTTCGCGATCATGTGCTGCCCGAATTGCTGCAGCGCGCCAAGATGGGCGGCAGGGTTCGTATTTGGTCCGCTGCATCCTCGGACGGCCAGGAACCTTATTCGATCGCGCTCACCGTCCTGTCGATGATGCCGAATATCGCCGACTACGACTTCAAGATTCTGGCGACCGATATCGATCCGAAGATACTGGCCATCGCCCGTGCGGGCGCCTACGACGAAACTGCGCTCGAAACCGTTTCGCCTGCCATGCGCAAGCAGTGGTTCAGCGAAGTCGAGATTCAGGGGCGCCGGAAGTTTCAGGTCGACGACCGCGTCAAGCGGCTGATCACCTACAACGAGCTGAACCTGATGGCCCAATGGCCGTTCAAGGGCAAGTTCGACGTCATCTTCTGCCGCAACGTCGTGATCTATTTCGACGAGCCGACGCAAATGAAGATCTGGTCGCGCTTCGCGGAGCTACTGCCGGAGGGCGGCCACCTCTATATTGGCCATTCCGAGCGCGTCTCCGGCGACGCCAAGAACGTCTTCGACAATATCGGTATCACCACGTACCGCTACACGACCAAAGGCTTCGGGAGGAAGGCATGAGCGCGCCTGCACGGGTTCTTGTCGTCGATGATTCCGCAACCATGCGCGGTCTTATCACGGCCGTGCTGAGTTCGGACCCGGACGTCAGCGTCATCGGTCAAGCGGGCGATGCGCTTGAGGCGCGCGAGGCGATCAAGAAGCTGAACCCGGATGTGCTGACACTCGATATCGAGATGCCGAACATGAATGGCCTCGAGTTTCTCGATAAGATCATGCGGCTTCGCCCGATGCCCGTCATCATGGTCTCGACGCTCACGCATCGCGGTGCCGATGCGACGCTGGCAGCGCTTGAGATCGGCGCCTTCGATTGCGTTGGCAAGCCGCAGCCGGGCGACGCCCGCCCGTTCGCAGACCTGGCTGAAAAGGTCAAGGCGGCAGCCCGCGCGCAACGCCGCCAATATACGCAGCCCGCCCCGGTCACGCCCCCCCCCGCCGTTGCCGATTTCCGTGTCGGCCGCAAAATCGTTGCAATCGGTTCATCAACAGGCGGCGTCGAGGCGCTGATCGCCGTGTTGCAGAAATTCCCGGCCAATTGCCCGCCGACCGTCATTACGCAGCATATGCCGCCGACCTTCACCAAAAGCTTTGCCGACCGCCTCAATCGCCTCTGCGCGCCGGTGGTTCAGGAAGCGACGGATGGTGCGCGTCTGGAGATCGGCAAGATCTATCTTGCCCCCGGCGGCGAGCGCCATCTTCAGGTGGTCAATGCGCACGCGCCCTGCTGTCGCCTCGTTGAGCGCGACCCCGTCAACGGCCATCGGCCGTCGGTCGATGTGCTCTTTGATTCCGTTGCCGAACTTGCCGGTCGCAATGCCGTCGGTGTGATCCTGACCGGTATGGGACGCGATGGCGCGGCCGGGCTCCTTAAGATGCGCCATGCCGGCGCCCGCACGCTCGGACAGAACGAGAAAACCTGCGTGGTCTACGGCATGCCAAGGGTCGCCCACGAACTCGGTGCCGTCGAGCAGCAGCTGCCGCTGAATGCCATCGGTGAAGAAATTTTGAAAATGACAGCCGCCCGAAAGGAAGGAATCGACTAATGTCTATCGCAGAGAAAATCAAAGTTCTGATCGTCGACGATCAGGTAACGAGCCGCCTGCTGCTCAGCGACGCGCTGACTCAGCTCGGCTTCAAGCAGATCACGTCGGCAGGCGACGGCGAACAGGGTATGAAGATCATGGCCCAGCAGCCGCATCACCTGGTGATCTCCGATTTCAACATGCCGAAGATGGATGGTCTCGGCCTGCTTCAGGCCGTCCGCAGCAATCCGGCAACGAAGAAGGCAGCCTTCATCATCCTGACCGCACAGGGCGACCGTGCTCTGGTGACCAAGGCAGCTGCACTCGGCGCCAACAACGTCCTGGCCAAGCCCTTCACCATCGAAAAGATGAAGGCGGCTATCGAAGCCGTATTCGGAGCATTGAAATGACTGTTGAGGTTGCGGCCCGCCGCGTCCATATCATTCAGGGCGAATGGAAGGTCCTGAACGATCCGAACGCGGTATTGACGACCATTCTTGGCTCGTGCGTGGCTGCATGCCTGCGGGATCCCGTGGCAGGCGTCGGAGGTATGAATCACTTCCTCCTGCCCGGCAATGCGACGACTCCGACGACCGGTGGGGATGCGACGCGCTACGGCGTGCATCTCATGGAACTGCTGATCAACGGTCTTCTGAAGCAGGGCGCGCGACGCGACCGGCTAGAAGCGAAGATCTTCGGCGGGGCAAAGACGATCTCGACATTCTCCAATGTAGGAGAACAGAATGCTGCCTTCGCCACGCAGTTCCTGAGGGACGAAGGCATTCCCGTCGTCGGATCCAGCACCGGTGGCGACCATGGACGCAAACTCGAGTTCTGGCCGGTCTCCGGCCGCGCCCGGCAATATCCACTGACAGGTGCGGAGACGCAAAGAACCGTCGCCCTCGAACAGCGTCCGGTTCCTCCGCAAAAGCCGGTCGAAACCAGCATCGAATTCTTCTGAGCCGAGGTTCCAATGAGCGTGAATACCAAGATGGAGCAACCGTCGCCGACCGAGGCGCTTCCCGATATTTTGATGCGGGTCGTCTCGGAACTGCACGACGTCGCCTATCTGATCGAGCGGATCGAGCCTCAACTGCTAGACCTGGGCGGTGGCGCCGATCTCCTGAAGTCGTCCGAAAGCATGAAGGTCATGCAGGGCATCGACCTGGCCGTCCAGAAGACCCGCGGCCTCGCGGAGTTCATCGATACCATCACCAGCGAGATCTCCAATGATTGGATGGTTGATGTCGCGACCGCGCTCAGCCTCGTCAAATTGAGTGAGATGCAGCACGCGTTGGCCGGTGCCATGCGTCATGGCCATTCGCAACCCCTCAACAAGGCCGCCGGAGACTTCGACTTCTTCTAGACGGACTTCACCTCGCACCTCGACACGAAACGCTCGCACAAGTTTCGGCCCCTATTGTCGAATGAGGCAATAAGCCTGCTTTGTCTGTGAAGATCGTGCGAGAACAGAATGAATCTGTTAAATCAATTAGTTCAGATTGTTAGGAACTTCAGTTCGCTGGGGCGGAATCGCTTGTTGGCGTTGGCCGGCATTGGGGTGGTTTCCGTTGCGCTTATTCTGGGTGCGGCCTTTTTGGTCAACAAACCCGCTCAGGAAACGCTGTATGTCGGGCTCGACGCGCCGGATCTGAACCAGATCAGCATCGCGCTTGCCGAGGCGAATATCGGTTTCCAGGTCGGTACGGATGGGACCAGCCTTACCGTTCCTGCCGGCATGACCGGCAAGGCACGCCTTCTGCTTGCCGAGCGCGGCCTGCCGAACAGCGCCAACGCGGGCTATGAGCTTTTCGACAATGTCGGTTCACTCGGTCTGACCTCGTTCATGCAGGAAGTGACGCGGGTTCGAGCGCTTGAGGGCGAGATTGGCCGCACGATCCAGTCCATTTCCGGCATCACCGCAGCGCGCGTTCATATCGTCATGCCCGAGGTCGGCAACTTCCGCAGAGCCGAGCAGAAGCCGACGGCTTCCGTCATGATCCGCGCCGGCGCCTCCACCGGCCGCACCGCAGCCACCTCCATCCGTCATCTTGTAGCCTCGGCAGTGCCGGGGCTCGACGTCGGAGACGTCACGATCCTCGATTCCGCCGGCCAACTGCTCGCGTCCGGCGACGATGCAAGCAACAGCTCCCTGAACCGTTCGCTGAACATCGTCCAGAACGTTCAGGACGAGGTGGAATCAAACATCGACAAGGCGCTCGCCCCCTTCCTCGGCATGGACAATTTCCGCTCCAGCGTGACCGCCGATCTCAACACCGACAGCCAGCAGATCCAGGAAACGGTCTACGATCCGGAATCGAAAGTGGAGCGCTCCATCCGCACGACAAAGGAAGCGTCCCAGTCCCAGCAGAAGCAATCTGACAACGCGACGACGGTCGAACAGAACATTCCGCAGGCGGCACCCGACTCAGGCGGCGCCAGTGGTCCTGAGTCGCAGGACAAGTCGGATAAGAAGGAAGAGCAGACCAACTACGAGATCAACAGCAAGACCACCGCGACGACCCGCAACAGCTACAAGGTCGAAAAGCTTTCCGTCGCAGTTGTCGTGAACAAGGGCCGTATCGCGAAGATGGTCGGCGAGCCGGTCGATCAGGCTAAAGTCGACGCCTATCTGGCAGAAATGCAGAAGATCGTAGCCTCCGCAGCCGGCACCAGCGCCAATCGCGGCGACGTCGTCACGGTCACGGCGATGGACTTTTTGGACAACCAGCTCCTCGAGGATACCGGTACTGGCGTCCGCGTGATGGATATGCTGAGCCGCAACCTGGCCGGCATCATCAACTCGCTCGCCTTCGTCGTGGTCGCCTTCCTGGTGGTCTGGATGGGTGTCCGTCCGATGGTCCGCAGCGTTGCCGGGGGTGCATCCATCGGAGGCGACACCTCACCGGAAGGTGCCGGTCTGGAACTGCCCGATTTTGCCCCGACGACCGGCGCGGGCAGCGGTGGCGCGCTGATGGACGGCTTCGGATCGGACTTCGGTTTCGACAGCACGGAAGATCTTCTCAGTCTGGGTGACGACGACGGCAACTTCAATCGCCGCGTCAAGGAAGGTCCGGAACGCAAGCTGAGCCGAATGGTCGAAATCAACGAGGAACGCGCTGCGAAAATCCTCAGAAAATGGGCGGTCGGAAACGCCGCATAACAGAAGGCCGGGCAACCGGCCTTTTTCATTTGTGTGCACTCAAAGACACCGTTCCCGGCTTCGATTCGCGTTTGACGCGAATCGTGTTGCCACAAGGCCTAGAATCATCCTAATTTCAATAGGCTTTCAAAAGACGAGATCGATGTGCGAATCGGCGCACAAAATGCAGCGGAAGTAAATCCCAAGAACTCGGAGATGGCGATTTTTCGCGCTTGGCGTAGGCTTGGGTGATTCGCGGAGAAGCTGCATATCTGTACAGGAAGCCGCGGATCTAGCTTCTGTCGTGATCGGTTCTCAGCCGCAGGATTTGCCAATGGACATGCATATATTGCAAGCTCTCAAGAGCGATACTCACACGGCAAACTTCGTCGGCATCGCCGCAACGAACCTGTCATCGCGCGACGAACTGATAACACAGTTGTGCGAGGCGTTAAGCACGGGAAGGTTGCAGCCCGGACTTCGTATCCTCACCGACTATGTCGGCGCTTCTCATTATCTTCTTGCCCGGGCCGACCTGGTTCAGGAAGCCGGCCTGGACTTTGTCGTGACGTCGGATTGGCCGTTCGACTTGGTCACCAACCTTGGGGATACGTTCGTCGGAGGCTTTGCCCGCGCCACCGAGCTTGAAAAATGCATGCAGCTATTCCAGCCCCACTTCGCACTCCTGCCGTCGACGGCCGAGGTGCCGGATGGCGCAAGCCGCCAGTACTGTTCGTTGATGTTCAACATCGGCCGCTCGCGGCTCGCATTGATGTTCCTGTTCGATGACGGCTTCATCCTGTCTCAGGAGCGGTTGCGGGACGTTGGCCTGCTGACTGCCTATTTTACAAGCTTGCTGCAATGTGGCGTATCCA
Source organism: Rhizobium sp. 05L419 (assembly GCF_056397845.1). Classification (NCBI taxonomy): domain Bacteria; kingdom Pseudomonadati; phylum Pseudomonadota; class Alphaproteobacteria; order Hyphomicrobiales; family Rhizobiaceae; genus Rhizobium; species Rhizobium sp. 05L419. The sequence continues at coordinate 29,042 of NZ_JBFTOF010000028.1, read as the reverse complement.
AGAGCGATCGCGACTTCGAGTTGACCGACAGAGAGCTGGAATGCCTCTTCTGGATCGCCGAAGGCAAGACAAGTGACGAAATAGCAATGATCCTTGGTATCTCACGCAACACCATCAACAACTACATCACCAGCGTCATGCGAAAGACAGCGACAAAGACTCGCTCTGAAGCCATAGCGTTCGCGGTCAGGAACAATCTCGTTTAGGGGAACGGCTTATGGCGCATTCAGTGGGCAGGACTCTGGGCAATTCGGATGGCATGCGGGCTTTGCGGAGCGGTAAGGTGAGCAGCCGATCGGACCTTTTTCCTCGCCTGGTTGCGATGCAGAAGCTGGCCGATGCTCAGAATTTTGCCGTCTACCGAATGACCGGATCGGGCTTGCCTGCCAAGCAGCGGCTGGTTTGCGAGCTGGAGAATTGGGGTCCCGCCAACGCCGGTTTCAGTAAGGCTTTTGCCGATGCCTACGGTGATGCGCTGCTCGAGCACATCGAGAAATCGCTTCTGCCGCTTACCTGGGCCGGCGGGCATGATCGGGGGCTTCCTGGCCCCGCTGGTCTCGGGCCGTTCATGGCGCGCCTGCAGGATGGTCTTGTACCCTTTTCCGGCATGGCCTTTCCCGTTCGCCTCGGCGCGATCGGAAATGGCTTCGTGGTCTTCACAGGCGACGACCTCGATCCGCCGAGCGACATGATCGTGGAGCTTCACGGTCGATCCTGTCATGTAATCATCGATCTTCTGTCGCTGGACGAACGGCGCGTAAGCGCTGCCGAAGCGCTCAGCGAGCGTGAAATCGCCTGTCTGCAGCTGGCCGGCGACGGCCGGATCAGCGAAGAGATCGCAGAAAAGCTTGGCCTGTCAGTCCACACCGTCAACGCCTATCTCGGTTCCGCGACAATCAAGCTGGATTCGGTCAACCGTATTCAAGCGATCGCAAAAGCAATTCGGCTTGGCTACATCAGCTAACCCGAACGATATGGCGGATGCTCAGCTGGCCAGAGCCTGCAGCGGCGGGACACTATAGCGGGCGTTCTGAAGGCTGCGCTCCAAGAAGGCGGTGTTCTCGTCCGGATCGGCCGAAGGGTTCTCGAACGCGATGTGGTTGATCTCGATGCCGGCAAATTCCGCGGCGAGAGTCAGCTGTGCATACACGGTCACGCCGCGCGGCTTGATTTCGAGATCGATCACGACCTCCGGCTTGCCGCCCCATTCCAGCGTGTAGCTGCCGCCATGGCCGAAATTCACCGTGCCGGGGTGGAAAAACATCTCGGCTGCCGAGGAGACGAGATCGGTAAGGTTGCCGTAGTACTCAAAGCGCAGGATCGAGATCAGGTCCGAAGCATCCAGAAGCCGCAATTCTGTGGCGACCTGACTGATTGCTTCTGCAAGAATTTTTTCACGCTGGGCAGAGTAGGGGCATTTTTTCATTCGGCTATTTTACCCGTTTGTTCTTGGCCTGTGTCGCGTAAACCCGATGAATGAGCTCTGCAACGGCCTTGTAAAATACAGACGGGATGACGTTATCGACCGAGACTTGCGCAAACATGGAGCGAGCAAGAGGCGGATCCTCGAAAACGGGAATCCCGTTCGTTTCCGCGATTTCTCTGATTTTCAAGGCAATTAGATCCTGGCCCTTGGCAATGACGACAGGCGCATCGTTTTCCTCGCGCACGTAGCGTAGCGCAACCGCGTAGTGAGTCGGGTTGGCGATCACCATGGTCGCGCGGGGGACGCTGTCGATCATCCGGCGCCTCGCGCGGTCGCGCATCAAAGAGCGTTGGCGGCTTTTTACGAATGGGTCGCCTTGAGACTGCTTGTTTTCTTCCTTCACCTCATGCCGGGTCATCTTAAGTTCGGTGAACCAGTGATGCCGCGTCCAGAAGAAGTCGGCGATCGCGACCACGGCAGTCGCGACAAGCACGACGATAGTAATTTTCTGCATCCCCGACATCATGCGCGTGAAAATCGTCGAAGGATCCGAGAACATTGCGTCGATCGCGCCGAAGTATTCGTTCTTTAACACGAAGAACATCACGATACCGACGATCAGGATCTTGACGAACGATTTGCCGAACTCGATCAAGCCCGGCAGGCTGAACATGCGCGACCAACCCTTGGCCAATGAAATGCGCGAGAATTGCGGACGTATGCGCTCAAGCACCGGCGTCGGCAGGTTCTGCGCGATCGACGCTGCGACACCAAATGTCATGAACAGGATCATCGCCGGCGCCAGGAGTGAGGCTGCAACCCAGGCGAGGTGGACGAACAGCGAAAGCGCGTCCGGACCGGTCTCGAGCTTCCACTGATCCGGCTGTTCGAAAATGTCCTTGAGCGCCTCTCCAACACGGGTGAGGCCTGTCGGCAGGAAGAAGATCAGATAGACGAAGGTGGCAAGAACGGTCGCAAAGAGCGGCAGCTCACGCGAAAACGGTACGTTGCCTTTGTCGGCCGCGTCGCTTTTCTTTTTCGCGGTAGGGTCTTCTGTTTTGCTGTCCTTGTCGTCGTCGGCCAAGGTCGCGACCCTCCATCACAAAGAAAAAGCCGCACCAGAGTGCGGCCGTTTCCAAGGGTATCTGTCGCGACTGCACTGATCAATCGCGACAATCGAAAGCAGCCCGACTGTGCACAACAACAGCGCCTTATGCCGCCGCTGCTCCGTCGCTTTCTGCTTCCTTGAGCTGGATCTGCCCGGAATTGGACAGGCGAATCGCTTCCTGGGCGATGGCGCGCCGCGCAATCGCGATCTCGCGCGGGTTGATGCCGACCGTGCCGCTCTGCAGATCCGATTCGATCATGCGCCGCTGGCGCGGGCTGATCGAGGCGAGAACCGTCTCGCGCATCTCCGAGGACGCGCCACGAAGCGCCATGGTCAGGATATCTGCCGAGGTGTCGTTCAGCAGCATCACGCGGCTGCGCTGCGGCATCAGCATGAGGTCCTCGAACAGGAAGATCTTCGGACGAACCTTGTTGACCGATTCGCGGCTGATCGATTCCAGCGACGTAAGCAATGTATCGACCTGCGGCTTTTCCATCTCGTTCATCAGTTCCGCCACCTTCGTCGAGCCGATCGAATTCTTCTCCGCATCGATCTCGGCAAGCAGCGTCATCACCTGTTTCTCGATGATCAGCGCAGCTTTCGGGCTGACGGCCTTCAGGTTGACGGTGCGGTTCATGATATCCGCTCGCCGGCTGTCCGGGATCTGCATCAGGACCTTGGCGCCGAAGGAGGATGGCATCATGGAAAGGATGTAGGCGACAGTCTGGGGATGTTCGCGCAGCAGGAACTTGCCGATGAAGACGGGATCGCCTTCGCCGAGGCGGTCCCAGATAGATGTTTCGTAGCCCTGGAAAGCCGTGCGCCGGCCCAGCAGACTGTCCACCTCGTCGGGCGTGAGGCCTTCTTCGAGGATGCTCTCGATCGCCCGAGCGTTGTCCATCAGACCCGCCCCCTCGGTAAAGAGGTCCTCGAACTCTGCAACGAGACTGAGCAATTCATCCGGGGGGATGGCGCGCAATGCCTGCGCCGATCCGATGATTGTCTGCAGTTCGGCCTGCGTGAAATACTTCAACAGCCTGCCAGCAACCCCTTTTCCCATAGCGAGAAGAACGGCCGCTGCTTTTTCAGCCTGGGTCAACGGTTTCTCGGCAAGAGCGCCGCCGAAATCGTCAAAGTCCATCATGGTCTAACCTCTCCGTCCCAACATCGGGATCAGGCTTTCTTTGAGCTCAGTACTTCAATCAGCTTCACACCAAACCGCGTGTCGTCGTTTTCCAGAACAGTGATCTCGCCGCGCGCAATCTTGCGCCCGTTGACCATGATCTCGACCGGCTCGCCGATCTTCTTGTCGAGTGCGATCGTCGCGCCCTCGTTGAGGTTCATCAGGCCAGACACCTGCATGCGGCTGCTACCGAGCATGATCTGGACATCGATCGGAATATCCATGATCAGGTCGAGGTTCGACTGCATGGCGCTGCCCAGCGGGGCCGCCGCCGAGGCAGGGGCGCCGAACGACGAACCGCCCAGGTCTGTGGCACCACCAAAGTCCGTGGCACCAAAGTCCGTGGAGCCGCCGAAATCGTCGCCGCCGAATGTCGTCTCGCCGACTGCGTCGAGATCTCCGCCGAAGGTCGAGAGATCGGTGCCGCCGCCAAATGCGTCGGCTTCCTCGCCGAAATCAGGCATTCCACCGTCCGCGTCGGTCTTCAAAACGCCGCGCAGGTCGTCGATAGCCTGATCGAGTTCGGCCTCGTTGCCCGGAAGCTCGAGTGAGAGATCGCTGTTCTGGTTTGTCTTCTTCGTCGCCATGAAATCACTATTCCAGTTGAAACTTGCCTCAACCTGCCTTGGGGCAGGGGGACGGAAACGGGCTAATTCATTAAGTGGCGGATGAGCTCGTCATCCGAGTTGATCGTATCCTTGACCCGAACGGTATAATTCTCGCCCGAGCGTCCAAACTCACATATGTAGAGCTCCCTGCTGTTGGCGCTTACATCGACCCGGACATCGCCGCTGTCATGGAAGGGGATAACGTCGCCTGCCGCCAGCTTCGAGATCGTCCGGAGCGTCAGGTCCTGCAAGCGGATCTTGGCATCGAGGGTGACCTGTGAACGACGTACTTGCTCCGTGAGCTGCTCCGTCCACTTCGATGATTTTGCGGACTGGTTCTGCGCTCGCGGCGCCGCAACCGTCGTTTTCAGCAGCGCTGCCTGAGGCGCGATAAGTGAGAACTCGGACGTAATTCCGGAAAGGGTGATCGACATCGTGATGGCGGCCGCGAATTCGTCGACCCTGTCGTCGGCGGATTTCATCGGCGTTTCGATCGCGTGCGGCTGCTCCAGCATGGGTTCAAAGCCGCCTGGTGCGTTCACCGCGGAACGAAGCACATTGGCAATCTTTTCGAAGACGGTGACGGCAAGTTCAAGCTCGATGGCGGAAAGCACGCGATCGGCCGGTTGCTCGACCGTTTCTGGCGACGCTCCCAACAGGTGTTCCATCAGGGTAATGATGAAGCGGTTGCCGCAAGCCAGCGTCACATTCTGCGACCAGTTGCGCAGCACCGCATGAACGAGCGTGACGCTCTCGCCGAGATCGGCAATCAGGTCGCTCTTATAGCCGCGGTGACAGCCAATATAGCTCACCTCGACGTCCAGGTTGGTCTCGCTCTTGATGATGTCGGGCAGGAATTCGCAGTAGACGTCGCCGAACGAGCTGCAGAGCTTTTCGATTGTTGCCCGGTCGCCAAGTCTGCCCGTCAGTTTCGCGAGAAGAGCGTCGTCCATCAGTGGTTTCTGGAGTGGAGCATTCATGTGCTTACGCCGCCTTGTTCTCGCCGCCGGGGTTCATCATTTCCTGCTCGACGGCGTCGATGGAAGGTCGCTCATAGGCCGAGATCGTCTTGCGGCCGTATTCCAGGGCGACTTGCGGTACCGAGCCGTTCATGTAGGCAAGCAACGTCTGCTTCACGATGACGTAGAGACGATGCTGCTTCGAACGTACAACCTTGATCTGGGAGACCAGCGGCGAGCAGAGGCAGTAGGAAAGCAGAATTCCGAGGAAGGTGCCGACGAGCGCCGAGCCGATCAGGTGGCCGAGAACTTCTGGCGAATCGTTGATATGAGCCATCGCTTTGATGACGCCGAGAACGGCGGCGACGATACCGATCGCCGGGAAAGCGTCGCCCATAATCTGGATGGCGTGATACGGCTTCATCTTGTCGTGAAGGATCGTATTGATCTCTTCGTCCATTAGCGCCTCGATCTCGTGGGAGCGGGCGTTGCCGATGATGATCAGGCGAACGTAGTCGCAGATGAACGCCGTGATCTCCTTGTTCTTGAGGACAGTCGGAGCTGCCTGAAAGATCGAGGATTCTGCCGGATTGTCGATGTGGGCTTCAATTTCGTTGCGGGACTTCGTGCGCAGGTCGCGCATGAGCGAATAAAGGACACCGAGCGTATCGAGGTAGTTCCGCTCCTTCGGGACAGAGTGCTTGAAGGCCTCGCCAAGCGCCTTTCCCGAATCCTTAACAACCTTCATCGGGTTAGCCATGATGAAGCTGCCCAGGCCGGCGCCGCCGATGATCACGAGTTCGAAAGGCTGCCAGAGCGCCTCCAGATGCCCGCCCATCGCCATGAAGCTGCCGACGATGCAGCCGCAGGTAATCACAAATCCGATAATGATATTCATCGTCAGTCCAAACCTGATCGTTATTTTCAACCGAAGGGATAGGATTTCTGGCTTGCGTGAGGCTGATGACCGGCCCTGAAAATCAAGCTTTTCGCATACCAGCTTCGCACAAGGATTTGCTGTCAGGTTGCAGGCGACGAATGGGCATCCGTGCCCGTTTCTGAGATGCCGCCTCAGCGGACCCGTGGTCGAACCGACTGCAAACGCACGGGTTTCGTACCGTTCATCGCCAATGCCAGGAGCTTACCTCGATGCAATCCGGTCTTTATGTTTCGTTGTCGTCCCAGATGGCGCTTGAACGACGCCTCGACACTATCGCCGACAACATGGCGAACGTGAACACGACCGGCTTCCGCGGTACGGAGGTGAAATTCAACCAGATGCTGAGTGAGACAGGTAACAAGATCAATGCCAAGATCGCGTATGTCTCGCAGGGCAACGATTACCTGTCCGGCGACAACGGCGAACTCGAGCACACCGGCAACATGCTCGATTTTGCGATCAAGGGCGATGCATGGTTTTCGCTCGACACACCTGCCGGAAAAATTCTGACCAAGGACGGCCGCTTTACGCTTAAGGATTCGGGCGAGCTCGTGTCGGTGCGCGGCTATCCGGTCCTCGATGCAGGCGGCGCGCCTATCCAGCTCAACAAGGCCGGCGGAGAGCCCAAGGTAGGCTCAGACGGATTGATCTATCAGGACGGCAAGCAAGCTGGTTCGCTTGGCCTCTTCGAAGCAGATATCAGCAAGGGTTACCTGCGCTACGAAAACAGCGGCATCATGACCACCGAAACACCGCGCGCCATCACCGACCGCTTCAACGTCGGCGTCCAGCAGGGTTACCTGGAAAACTCCAACGTCAATGCTATGCGCGAAATCACGCAGCTGATCGAAGTCAACCGGGCCTTCGAAAGCATGGCTTCGCTCTCCAAGGACAGCGAGGCTTCCTTCGGTGAGGCAATCAAGACACTCGGTGGCAGCCGCTAACCGGAAGGTCTGAAGCATGCCCAACGCACCCCTCACCGAAGGTGTTCTTTCGCCCAAGCTTGCGCACCTTGCGGGCCTGACAGATCGATACGCCAATCCAGCTTTTCTCGTCGCTCCCGGCGGCCATGTGCAGACGATTGCGGCGGGGCACTACACCGTCACCGGCTTGTCGCGCCATGTGCGCCTGGGCGAGTTCGTCGCCCACAAATCGCCGACCGGCGTCCACCTCGGCGAAGTCGTCAGGGTGGAGCCGGAGCTGACTTATGTCTGCCCGATCGAACCGGGCGAGCCGATCGGCATACATGACACGGTCATCCGCAAGGGTGCCTTCCGGATTTCTCCGTCCGCCAGTTGGTGCGGCCGCACGGTCAATTCGCTGTGCGAGCCTATCGATGGCCTCGGCCCGATTGGTGAGGGGCTGGACCGGCGCTCGATTTCCAACACCGCGCCGCCATCGATGACGCGCCAGCGCGTGGAAAAGGGTTTCAAGACAGGCGTAAGGGCGATCGACATCTTCTCGCCGCTCTGCCTTGGGCAGCGTCTTGGCATTTTCGCCGGTTCGGGCGTCGGCAAGTCCACGCTGCTGTCGATGCTCGCGCGCGCCGATGCCTTCGACAAGGTGGTGATTGCGCTGGTTGGCGAACGTGGCCGCGAAGTGCGCGAATTCATCGAAGATACGCTTGGCGCTAACATGAAGAAGTCGATCGCGGTTGTCGCAACCAGCGACGAAAGCCCGATGCTGCGCAAGATGGCGCCGTTGACGGCCGTAACGATCGCCGAGTATTTCCGGGATCAGGGCGAGAACGTCCTTCTGATTGTCGACAGCGTTACCCGCTTCGCTCACGCAATCCGCGAAGTCGCCACTGCCTCGGGCGAGCCGCCCATTGCACGCGGCTATCCGGCTTCCGTATTCACGGAGCTGCCGCGCCTGCTGGAGCGAGCCGGACCAGGTCCGGAAGGTACGGGAACGATCACGGCGATCATCYCCATCCTCGTCGATGGCGACAACCACAACGATCCGATCGCCGACTCGACCCGCGGTATTCTCGATGGCCACATCGTGCTGCAGCGCAGCCTCGCCGAGGAAGGGCGCTATCCGCCGATCGATCCTCTGGCCTCGATATCGCGCCTGGCGCGCAAGGCCTGGACGCCGGACCAGGAAAAGCTGGTCTCGCGTCTGAAGACGCTGGTCCATCGGTTCGAAGAGACGCGGGATCTGCGGCTCATCGGCGGCTATCGCCAGGGCGCTGATCCGGATCTGGACATGGCGGTCAAGCAGGTACCGATTATTTACGATGTTTTGAAACAGTCGCCCGGCGATGCCGATTCGCAAGATGCCTTCGCCGACCTAGCTGGCGCGCTGAAGGCTGCTGCTGGAATCGGCAACCAGCCGGGCATTCGACGATAGAGAGGCGACACGTGACCGATTTCGACGATGACGAGAAGATCGCTCCGCTGAAGCCGGAGGGCCGCCGGCGAACCGCCTTTCACGATCGCGCGCTGACCGTGGCCGGCCTGCTGCTGGCCGGCGCATCCGCGGTTTTTCCGTGGTACGTCTTCTTCAACGAGGACAAGTTCGGCATCAACGTCGCGCAGGGCGAACGTACGCGCGATCTGCCGGATTGGCCGGCGCGCAACGTTTTCAGTGTCTCGCCGCTGGCGATGGCGAACAAGAATCAGCCCGACAAGCCTGACGTGCCGGTGGATCCACTGACGACGGCCACCGTCACCAGCATCGGCAAGGAGGACGACAAGGGGATGCCGGCCGAGGACCAGCCGTTCCCTGGCAATTCCGGCTTCCGCCTTCTGCATGTGGCAAACGGCAGAGCGCTGATCGAGGATACCTCAGGGATGTACGTTGTCCGCGTCGGCTCGATCCTGCCGGACGAAAGCCGCCTGGCAACACTGGAAGAACGCGACGGCAAATGGGTTATCGTCACCTCGAAGGGCGACATCTACCAGCGCGACTAGGATTGACGTTCCGAATCTTTTGAAGGCTCCTCCGGCAACGGGGGAGCCTTCTTGCATTCGTCGAAGGTTCTGAACGCCGGCATTTCGAGCCCGCATAATCCGTAAGTCTGACGCAAGATTACCGTCGTAGGTTCAGGTCAGTAAAAACGGAGAGTTCCTATGCAACCGATTCAACTATTCGACTTGGCCTCGCGGCAGGCGGAATGGCTGACGATCCGTCAGGAGGTTGTTGCCGGCAACATCGCGAACGCGAACACGCCGAAATTTCGCGCCAAGGACATTACGCCCTTCCAGTCCGTCCTCGATAAATCGGACGTGACGATGGCGCGGACCGACCCGGCGCACCTGAGCGGCAACGATCTGAGCACCAAAAGCGACATCGACGTCAAGGACGCCGCGCTTGATCAGGAGATCGGTACGCAGGAATCCGGCAACACGGTCGGTCTTGCAGAGGAGCTTTCCAAATCCGGCGAAATCAAGCGCCAGTACGAGCTGAACACATCGCTCGTCGGCTCCTTCAATCGAATGATGCTTATGACGGTGAAGAGCTAAGATTATGGATCCCTTGTCAGCCGCCCTTAAAATCGCAGGTTCCGGTCTCGAGGCGCAATCGACGCGTCTTCGCATCGTTTCGGAAAACATCGCCAACGCCCGCTCGACCGGGGATACGCCGGGCGCCGATCCGTATCGCCGCAAGACGATCACCTTCGGCGAGGCGGTCGACCGCGCCAACGGCGTAACGACGGTCAACGTCAAGAAGCTCGGCGTCGACGAGTCGAAATTCACGACCGAATACGATCCGAGCAATCCCGCTGCGGACGCGAAAGGTGTCGTCAAGCTGCCGAACGTCAACATGCTGGTCGAGATGGCCGATATGCGGGAAGCAAACCGCTCCTACGACGCCAATCTGCAGACCATCAAGCAATCCCGCGACCTGATCTCGTCGACGATCGATCTACTGAAGAGCCAATGATGATTAGCAATGTAAACAATATCAGCTCCCTGTCGATAACGCGCGACCTCGCCGGCGTCGATCTCGGTAAGTCCGCTGCATCGTCGTCTGCGCAAAGCGCGGTGAGCGATGGAAGCTTCGCATCCGTTCTCGGCAACGTTGCAAACGGTGCGGTCAACACCCTGAAGAATGCCGAAAACATGTCCTTCGCCGGTATCAAGGGGACCGCAACGACGCGTGAAGTCGTCGATGCCGTTATGCAAGCCCAACAGACACTTCAGACAGCAATCGCCCTTCGCGACAAGGTCGTCTCGGCCTTTCTCGAAGTCACAAAGATGCAGATGTAGTTGATTTAAGGACGAAGCCATGAGAGCGCTTGCCATTGCTGCCACGGGTATGGATGCCCAGCAGACCAATCTTGAAGTCATCGCGAACAATATCGCGAACATCAACACGACCGGCTTCAAGCGCGCCCGCGCTGAATTCACGGACCTGCTTTATCAGACAGAACGTGCCAAAGGCGTCTCCAACCGGGCCAACCAGGCCATAGTTCCGGAAGGTGCCAACATCGGCCTCGGCGTGCAGACGTCGGCTGTCCGCAACCTGCACATCCAGGGCGAACTCGCGCAGACCGGCAACGATCTCGATGTCGCGCTGGTCGGCCGCGGCTTCTTTCAGATCCAGGCTCCGGACGGCACGACGCTTTACACGCGCGCAGGTGCTTTCAACAAAAACGAGACTGGCCAGATCGTGACGGTTGACGGCTATACCGTCGCCCCGAACATCACGATTCCGCAGGGCTCGACGCAGTTGACCATCAGCCGTTCGGGTGAAGTCTCGGCAAAGCTTCCGGGCGCATCGGTTCCCTCGGTCCTCGGCCAGTTGCAGATCGCCGATTTCGTCAACGAAGCTGGCCTCCAGCCTCTCGGCGACAACCTCTTTTCCGAAACGCCGGCTTCTGGTCAGCCGGTCGTCGGCACGCCCGACGAAGAGGGCTTCGGTTACCTCAAGCAGAGCTACCTGGAATCGTCGAACGTCGATCCGGTGAAGGAAATCACCGAGCTGATATCGGCCCAGCGCGCCTACGAAATGAACTCCAAGGTCATCACCACCGCCGACGAAATGGCCTCCATCGTCAGCAAGAACCTGAAGTAACAGGGAAGAGCCGAAACATGATGTTTTGCCGGGTTAGAAACATCCGCGGATGGGCAGCCGCCGCCGCGATCGTCGTCACCAGCATTGTCTCGCCACCGGCGGTCGCTGCCGGAATGGGCTATGCAGTGGTCCCAACGACGACCATCTATCCCGGCGAAACCATCTCCGGTGCCCAGTTGCAGGAGGTGGAGGTAACCAATCCCAATCTGGCGGGCGACTATGCAAAGTCAGTTGGCCAGGTCGAAGGAATGATATCCAAGCGGACGTTCCTGCCTGGACGTACGATCTCGATTTCGGCGCTGCGCGAGCCTTACACAGTGACGCGCGGATCTTCGATCCGCCTTGTGTTCACGCTAGGCCCGATGACGATCTCGGCTGCGGGATCGCCGCTCGAAGACGGCATGACTGGCCAGCTCGTCCGCGTTCGCAACATGGATTCCGGTGTCATCGTCAGCGGCACGGTGCTCGCCGACGGCACAATACACGTGGCCGCAAAATGAAGATAATTTTTCGCCTTTTTATTACGCTCGCATTTCTGTCTCCGAACTTCGCGTCGGTCGCGCCTGCTGCCATGACGTCTCGCATCAAGGACATCGCCTCGCTTCAGGCGGGCCGCGACAATCAGTTGATCGGCTACGGCCTGATCGTCGGCCTTCAAGGGACCGGTGACGGGTTCCGTGCTTCGCCGTTCACGGAGCAGTCGATGCGCGCGATGCTGCAGAATCTCGGCATTTCGACACAGGGCGGTCAGTCCAACGCCAAGAATACGGCCGCCGTCATGGTCACGGCCAACCTGCCGCCCTTCGCGAGCCCGGGCAGCCGCATCGATGTCAGCGTCAGTTCGCTTGGCGATGCCACGTCGCTGCGCGGCGGCACGCTTGTGATGACCTCTCTGTCGGGTGCCGACGGCCAGATTTATGCGGTCGCACAGGGTTCTGTCGTCGTGTCTGGCTTCACCGCCCAGGGCCAGGCCTCGACTGTCACCGAAGGTGTCACCACCGCTGGCCGTGTTCCGGGAGGGGCCATCATCGAACGCGAATTGCCCTCGCGCTTCAAGGATTCCGTCAATCTGGTGCTGCAATTGCGCAACCCGGATTTCTCGACCGCCGTCCGTATCGCCGACGTCGTCAACGGCTATGCCTCACGGCGCTTCGGCGGCCCCGTCGCCGAGGCGAAGGATGCCCAGGAAGTGATCGTCCAGAAGCCTCGGGAAGCCGACCTTACCCGCCTCATGGCCGATATCGAGAACCTCGCTGTCGAAACGGATACGCCCGCAAAGGTCGTCGTCAACGAGCGCACGGGAACGATTGTCATCGGCGCAGACGTGCGCGTCTCGCCGGTTGCCGTCAGCTACGGTACGCTGACAGTGCAGGTGACTGAAACACCGCAGATCATCCAGCCCGAGCCATTTTCTCGGGGCGTGACCGCCGTCCAGCCGCAGACAGATATCGCGGCCCAGAAGACGGGCGGCAAGGTGGCGCTGCTCGATGGGCCTGATCTCAAGACGCTGGTGGCTGGCCTCAATAACATCGGCGTCAAGCCGGATGGTATCATCGCAATCCTCCAGGGCATCAAGTCGGCCGGTGCACTGCAAGCGGAGCTTGTGCTGCAATGATGAAGTCCTCGGGTTCGAACGTGGTTGTTCTTGAGCTGATACGGCGTCTGGCGCTGCCTGCTGCCGCCATCGTGTTGTTGACGATTCCGGGCGCCTTCGCGCAGGAGGCGCGCTCGACCGCTGGCGGCGAGCTTACCTCGGAGGAGGAGATCAAGCAGTTCTGCACGAATATCGCCGATCCGGCACGCGACCAGCGCTACCTGCTGCAGAAGCAGGAGCTGGAGAAGCTGCGCGCCGATGTCGATACCCGCATTGTCGAGATGCAGAAGCGCAAGGACGAATATCAGGATTGGCTGAAGCGTCGGGATGTTTTCCTGAAGCAGGCCGAAGCGGGCCTGACCGATATCTATAAGAAAATGAAACCGGACGCTGCTGCCTCGCAGCTTCAGGAAATGAGGATCGAGGTTGCTGCAGCCGTCGTCATGCGGCTCAATCCGACGCAATCGAGCCTGATCCTGAACGAGATGGATCCGAAGAAGGCGGCGGTCATCGCCAACATCATCGCCAGCGCGTCCGATCCCAATACGTCGAAGGACCCCTCATGAACAAGCTCCTCCCGGCGGCAATCGGTGCCGTAGCTATTCTCGCAGGCTGCGCGTCGCCGCAAGCGGTCAACGAGATCGGCCGAGCCCCTGCAATGAGCCCGATCGGCAGCGGCCTTGCCTATGGTCAGACCTCGCAGATGTCGATGTATCCGAAGCAGCCGCGCCAGGTCGCCCAGGGCTATTCGCTCTGGAGCGATTCCCAGGCCGCGCTGTTCAAGGACGCCCGCGCCCTCAACGTGGGCGATATCCTGACCGTCAATATCCAGATTAACGACAAGGCGAAGTTCGAGAATGATACCAGCCGCAGCCGGACCAACTCGAGCGGTCTCAACTGGGACGTCAACGCCAACGTCATGGGTTGGAACCCGTCGTCGAAGACCGATCTGACCTATGGTTCCGACACGAGCACCGACGGCAAGGGCAAGATCGACCGCTCCGAAACGCTGAAGCTCATGGTCGCCGCCGTCGTCACCGGTATCCTCGAGAATGGCAACCTGGTGATCAGCGGCTCTCAGGAAGTTCGCGTCAACCAGGAAATCCGTATTCTGAACGTCGCCGGTATCGTGCGTCCGCAGGACGTCGATGCCGACAACCTGATCTCCTACGAGAAGATTGCAGAAGCGCGAATCTCCTACGGCGGTCGCGGTCGCCTGATGGAAGTGCAGCAGCCTCCGCGCGGCCAGCAGGCCGTCGATCTCTTCTCGCCGCTCTGAGGCCGAATACCATGGCAAACGCAGAAGCGCCCGAAGGCCAGTCGAAAAAGAAGTCGGCCGCTATCATGACCGTCGTCGGTCTTGCGGTCCTGACGCTGCTCGGCGGCGGCGGCGGCTGGGTCGTCGGCGGCATGGTTGCCCCCAACATCAGAGGGGCGGCACAGGAGGAGCAGGCTAAGGAAGCCAAGGACGCTGCCACGCAGAAGAAGGACGGCGAGGCCGGCCTGCCGCGCATCTCGACCGAAGCCAACAACGTCGTGCAGCTCGAGCCGATCACGTCGAACCTTGCCTATCCCTCGGAGAACTGGGTTCGCCTTGAGATCGCGCTGCTTTTCAATGGCCCGCCGGACGTGAAGCTCGCTGAGGACATTCATCAAGATATCCTGGCTTACGTCCGCACGGTTTCGCTCCAGCAGATCGAAGGCCCGCGCGGCTTCGAATATCTTAGGGATGACATCCAGGAGCGTGTTGACCTTCGAGCGCAGGGACGCGTATCGAAGATCATGTTCAGGACCTTCGTCATCGAATGATTCGATTCCTCGTGATTTTGGCAGCCATGGTGGCGGCTCCGGAGCTGGCGCACGCCCAGCAATTGCCGACGAACCTGCTGAACTTGCCGGTTGATGGTTCGGTGGCCGCGTGGATCATCAGGACCTTCGGCCTGCTCACCGTTCTTTCGGTCGCGCCAGGCATTCTGATCATGGTGACGAGCTTTCCGCGCTTCGTCATCGCTTTTTCGATCCTGCGCAGCGGTATGGGCCTCTCGTCGACGCCCTCGAACATGATCTTACTGTCGCTGTCGCTTTTCATGACCTTCTACGTCATGCAGCCAACCTTCGATCAGGCGTGGCAGACCGGCGTGCAGCCTCTGCTTGTCAACCAGATCAACGAACAGCAGGCAATTGAGCGAATAGCCGAGCCGTTTCGTACGTTCATGAACCACAACACGCGCGAGAAGGACCTTGCCCTTTTCGTCGATCTCGCGCGCGAACGCGGCCAGACGGTCGATACCGGCGAGAAGATCGACTATCGCGTGCTGATCCCCGCTTTCATGATTTCGGAAATCCGCCGCGGCTTCGAAATCGGGTTCCTGGTGGTGCTTCCCTTTCTGGTCATCGATCTGATCGTTGCGACGATCACCATGGCGATGGGCATGATGATGCTGCCCCCGACATCGATTTCCCTGCCGTTCAAGATCCTCTTCTTCGTCTTGATCGACGGCTGGAATTTACTCGTCGGCAGTCTGGTGCGATCGTTTCACTGACCATTGCGTTCGTGCTCGTCGATCCTCGGCCGGGCATTTCTCCAGCAGGAAGAATAGCGCGAGCCGTTCACCRAAAAGCCCTATTTTTTACCTGTGATGATGCAGTGCTGGCGCCCTCGGTCAGGCAAGGTTCACACAAGAGTTTTCCGGAATAGATGGAGACGTTCCTGCTACCGGATTATCTTCCATATGACCCATGAATGCCCCTTGTTTCCCGCTTCGGACACGAAAGTCCACAGTCGCCTTGTCCCAACTGAGCCGCGGCGGTTCATATGAAGGTCGTCATCCTTGCCGGCGGCCTTGGTTCCAGGCTCGCCGAGGAAACGTCCGTTCGCCCCAAGCCGTTGGTTGAAGTCGGCGACAAGCCGATCATCTGGCATATCATGAGCATCTACGCTCATCACGGGCTGAACGATTTTATCATCTGCGCCGGCTACAAGGGCTATATGCTGAAGGAATACTTCGCAAACCTCGCCCTTCATCATAGCGATATCACTGTCGATCTCGGCCGCAACAGCATCGAGTATCACGGCGGTTCGGCGCCGAATTGGCGCGTGACGGTCATCGACACGGGGATCAACACCTTGACCGGCGGGCGTATCAAGCGCATCCGGAAGTATTTGCCCGACGACGAACCCTTTTGCCTCACCTACGGCGACGGTGTCGCCGATATCGATATCACCGCGGAAATCAAGTTCCACCGCAGCCATGGGCTGGACGGCACGGTCTGTGCCGTTCTTCCCCCTGGCCGCTTCGGCGCGCTCGAAATGTCGGGAGATCTCGTTTCGAATTTCGCCGAGAAGGTCCGCGGCGACGGGCAGCGGATCAACGGCGGCTTCCTGGTTCTGCAGCCCTCGATTATCGATCATATCGAAGGCGACGACACCGTCCTCGAGACCGGACCCCTGGAGAAGCTCGTCCGGCTCGGCCAACTCGCCGCGTTTCGCCACGACGGGTTCTGGCGACCCATGGACACGCTTCGCGAGCGTACGGAACTTGACGACTTGTGGCGATCGGGCAAGGCGCCCTGGAAGGTCTGGGCATGACGAATTTCTGGGCCGGACGCCGCGTCTTCATCACTGGGCACACGGGCTTCAAGGGTGCATGGCTCTGTCTGTGGTTGCAGCGCATGGGCGCTGAAGTCCATGGCGCGGCGCTGGCCGCCGAGCCTGGCTCGCTGCATCAGATCGTCGCTCCCTGGTCGGGACAGCATCATACAACGCTCGATATCCGCGATAAGGATCAACTCGTGGCGGCGCTGAAGGCCGCGCGGCCCGAGGTCGTGATCCATATGGCGGCTCAGGCGCTGGTTCGTCGCTCCTATGCCGACCCGGTTGAAACATTTGCTGCCAATGTCATGGGCACGGTGAACCTGCTTGAAGCCGTTCGGGCATCGGGAACCGTAAGTACGGCGCTCGTCGTCACATCGGACAAGGTATATGAGAACCACGGCGAGGGCCGGCCGTTTTCCGAGCTCGATCCGCTTGGTGGCAAGGACCCCTACAGCAATTCGAAGGCCTGTGCCGAACTCGTCTGCAGGAGCTATCGCGACAGTTTCATGGCCAAGGAAGGCATTCTGGTCGCCACCGCCAGAGCCGGCAACGTCATCGGCGGCGGCGATTGGGCCGAGGGCAGGCTTGTCCCCGACTTCATGCGCGCCATCGGCGACGGCAAGAACATCAGTCTGCGCTATCCCGACGCCGTGCGCCCATGGCAGCATGTGCTCGAACCGCTCAGCGGATATCTTGCGATGGCCGAGGCGCTCGCCACGCGCCAGGGCGGGTTGCCGGAGGCTATGAATTTCGGGCCCGACCCGGACAGTTTTGCAACCGTGGCCGACGTCGTCGATGCCCTCAGCACCGCGTGTGGCCTGGCGAGGGGCTGGGAGATGGCTCCCGGCGCGCACCCGCCGGAGGCCGCGACCCTGACGCTGACCTCGCAGCTTGCCGCCGCCTCGCTCGGCTGGCGGCCGAGGCTGGGCCTTGGCGAGACGATCGAGTGGACGTCGGCGTGGTACGCCGCACATCGCGCCGGACGGGAGATGCGCAGGTTCACGCTCGACCAGATCGAGCGCTACGAGGCGCTGGCGCCGACGAGCGCGCTCGTCTCTGTCCATGCGCGCATGGCCATGGCCGGCTAGGCGGGCATGGTTGCAACGAAAATCAACTGAAGACGACGAGCGTCGGGTGCGGTCTCGAGCCGGTCGATCGCTCAGGGAGAGTTTCAAATGACGACCGAGGATATCAAGCTCAGCATCTGTATTCCGACCTACAACCGGTCGGCATTCTTGCGCCGGGCGCTGCAGTACTATCTCGAGAATATTGATTTTCCCTTCGCCTATGAAATCGTCATCTCGGACAATGCGTCTACGGATGATACGTCTGCGCTGGTCGAGGAGTTCATCGGCCACGGCTTGCCGATCAAATACTTCAGGCGCGCAACCAATGGCGGGCTTGAAGTCAATGTTATGAGCGTTTTCCATCTTGTCAGGGGCAGGTACGCCGTCTACGCGGGGGATGACGATCGGCTAATAATGGATGGACTGAGGGAAGCGGTCGACTATCTCGAAACCAACCCGGTCGTCAGCGCCTGCTATGCCCCATGGTACCAGCACAACGAGATCGAAGGCCGCGACACGCACCTCTTCTTCGAACTAGAGAGGGACGTGCGCTTTGTCCGCCGCGGCTTCAGCGAGGTTTTCGACTTCGTGACCGAGGGACACATTTTCCCGGAAGCGGCAGTCTTCAGGGTCTCTGCGTTGCGGTCGCTGCCGATCCCCGGCGTGTTCTGCTACTCTCCCTTCATGCATCTTGCCCATTTCCTCGATTTCGGCGATATCGCCTTCCTGAAGAAGCCATTTTATCGCTCGATCATCCAGAGCGCTATCGCTCGCGACCGCGTTCAGGCAGGCCACGACGAAGCCATGACCTCATGGGATCGATACCGCGGCGGTCTGGAGTACTTCCTGCACACTGGATTGAAGCGTGGTGCGATGACCCTGAGCGGGGATCGCGGCGGTCGCTATAAGCATGTGATAGAGCAGTTCGTCTTCGTTCGTATGAGTATTGCCCTCAAGCTTTGGCTTGGGAAGAAGAACTATCTGAAGGGTCACGAGATCTACGTGCGACTGGCTGCAAATGGCCTCGCCGGAACGCCGGACCTCCTGCCTCTGCGGGATGTACTGCCGCGCATGGCGGCCTTGCAGGCGCTTGCCTGGACTGCCGGTGCGGTTGCAGGTATCAGCCAGCTGGTCCTTCACGGCATTGGCAATATAGCGCCGGTCGAACAAATGCTGCGCGAGCTCGGCTTGCCGCAGGATGTCTCCGTGCTTGACAAGGTGGACACCGACGAGCCAGCCGACATCGCAAAGACGCTGGTCCTGGTGCCTGGTGACGCCGAGAGGCAGAAGTTCCTGGAGCGCGGCTTTATGCAGAACCTCGTTCTGCGCGAATCGGACCTCTCGGCTTCCATTCTGGTCTAGTTATCGGCTGCGATTTGGTTCGCCGTCTTGTGCTCTGTTTTTCCCCACATGAGGATGTTCGAAGTTGAACATACAACCGCTCGGCCTGTCTGGCGTATTTTCCGTAGAGATCGAAAGGCGCACGGACGAAAGAGGCTTCTTCGCGCGCTCCTTCTGCGCGCGCGAGTTTGCCGACAAGGAGCTCGAAACGACGTGGGTGCAGGCAAACACGTCATTCAGCGCAGCGAAGGGCACCGTCCGGGGCATGCATTTCCAACGCCCGCCGAAAGCCGAGGTCAAGCTCGTGCGTTGCGTTCGCGGTGCTGCGCTCGACGTCGTCGTCGATATCCGTGCGGGTTCGCCGACCCATGGTCGCTGGATAAGCTATGAACTGACGGCCGAGGCGCGCAACGCGATCTACGTTCCGCACGGTTTCGCCCATGGTTTCCAGACGCTGGAGCCGGATACGGAGCTGATGTACTTCGTGTCCGAGTTCTATTCGCCGGATGACGAGGGCGGCCTGTGCTACAATGACCCGCTGCTGGCGATTGGCTGGCCGCTGCCCGCTGCGAACGTTTCTCCGAGGGACCTCGCCCATCCGTCGTTCGCCGAGCTCCAACCGGTCGAATTGGCCTGACCGGACACTGGGCGTTCAACCCGCGCGGCTGTTTGGAGAGCTTCGGAAGCCTAAATAACTCCGTTGATGGTAACGCCCGGTCAAAGCCGGGCGTCTGATTCTCAAGCCGATGAGTAAACCCGTCGTCGGCGTCACTCCTTGATGAGATATGCTCCCGGCGCGTTTGCCCACGGGAAACGGCGCAGCGGCGACTTGATGCCGCGCTCCTTGGCGAACTCGTCCCAGGCCAGTGTTTCGCCGGGCCACTTGCTCGTGGCGTATTCGTCAAGAACGATCACGCCGCCGGGGACGACACGGTCCCAGCAGCGCTCGAGCACGAGCTTCGTCGGCTCGTAGATGTCCACATCGAGATTGATGAGGCAGAACCGTGCTTCCGGGTTTTCGTCAAGCCAGCGGGGCAGGGTCTGGTTGATATCGCCGGTGACGATGTTGCCGCGGTTGGTCGGCAGCACGCCATCCTCGTTGTGAAGCTTCATGAGTTCCATGAACTCGTCGAGGAAGCTCTCCGAACTTAGGCCGCCCGGTGTCTTCTGAATGCGTGTATCGGTGTCTCCGTCCTGCTCCGCAAGGCTTGGGAACCCAGCAAAGCTGTCAAAGCCGAAGACCTTCTTGTGGGTCGCCGTTGGTGTGAAGACTTCCAGGAACTTGTGCCAGCTGAAGAAGGACTTCCCGTAATATACGCCGAACTCGACGTAGTGCCCGGGCAGATCCTGAGTGAGCTTGAAGAGTTCGTAGTGGGCCAGTTGGCGAATGAACGAGCGGCGGCTGGCGTAGACCGGGAAGAGGTCCATGTAGTGGCGAACGTCATGCGGCCATCTCTGCGTGATGGCGGCGAGCTTGGTGAAGTAGGAATTCTCGCCATCGGAGGGGTAGAAGAAAGTATCGGTCTGCATGTCGGAATAACTCCGTTAKGGTGAATCTCTGTGCAGTGATGTCTCACACTGCTGTCCGGGCGGGCCGGCTGCCTCGAAATCGCTGAGGCTGTGCGGGTAGAACACGACGACATCCGCGTGCGGAATAGCCGGGACCCGGCGATCAACAACACGTGCTCCACTCCTAGTCAGCCCACGCGTAGAGCACGCTTTCCATAAACTGGGGCGAGTGATGCCGGAGCGCCATCTGGTATTGCGGCACCAGTTCCTTGAGACGGATCGCGATTTCATGAATATCCGATGGGTAGTGGTAGACGCAGATCGCGAGCTTTGGCCTGAACTTGACGATGGTCTCTTTCGCCCCTTCGATCAGCGCCATCTCCATGCCTTCCACATCAGCCTTTATGAAGCTCGCCCGCATGCCGTTAAGGTAATCGTCGAGAGACTGGATTTGAATCTGGGGGGCGCCGGCATCGGATGGCGAACTGTTCGTCTCCAATTGCAGGCTCTGCAGCTGTCCGTTGTGCGTCGCCGAGGACATGGTGGCATTTCCTGCGCCAAGGCCGACCGTGTTGAGATGGATTGCCTCCGGTGGCAACGCCCATTCCTCCGATAGCCGAGCGACCCTCTTTGACATTGCCTGGAATTGCCGGGCACCCGGTTCAAAAGCGTGAATTTCCCTGAACACACCATAATGTGCCCACAGGAAGCGTTCGATGCTGTCGCCTGTATAGGCACCCGCATCGACATAGGTCTCATTTTCGGCGCCGCAGAACCTTGGAAGGCAAAAATACTGGTCCTTCTCGAAGATGTCCTCGCAATAGCTGCGGTTTCCGGTGAGCATGACCATCAGTATCGACTGCAATACGTGCTGGGAACGCTCATCCGTGAAAAGCGGGGCCACGCCAGCGAAAGCATCAAGATGACGTGCTGCGTAATATCCGTCAAATGAGACGTGCGGGATTGTTCGGTCCGCAAGGAAGCGCGAAATCGCCCCGACGGCATGCCGGGCCGTAATGAAAACGAGATCCGGGCGAATGCTCTCGACGTCATCGGACAAATGAACCTTCACGCCGCAGACGACATCACCGGCTTTTGCGGGGTCGCCGTCGAAGCACGCCACGAGGTTCATTCCTTGCTCGATGAGCCACTTTGCTGCCCAGCGACCGAGGAAACCTGTGCCATAGATGGCGACGCGCGCGTTTGGCCGGCCAATGATACTCGCCGAGGCGGCTTCAACAGCCTCAACGCCTGGCGTCAGTTTGTCCACGGAGAACGTCATACGCATTGTCTCTCTTCGGGTATTGCATAGACGACCGCTCCGGTGCCGCACCATCCGTGCAGGCGCATGAGGAAGCGGTAGCCTTCCAGGTTTTCCATCAGCCATGCGGGCGTGCGCCAGATGCCGTCGTCGTTATGATAGGTGGTTGCGGCGATGATCGGGCGATGTCTCGAAATCGTCTTCCGGGCGCCTTTCAGCGCAAGCAGCTCTGCACCCTCGAGGTGAAGCTTCATGAAGGTTGGCGAAAGATGGAGGCTGTCGATCGTCGTAGTTGGTCGAAAACTCGCTCCCGTCGCCGCGATCTGGGAAGCGTAGCCGAGGCCTCCGTGAAATGGTTGCGTGCGGCTTTCGGCGTCGAGCAATGCATCCCATACCGTGATCCGGTCTGCGATCTCTGGCGGCAATTTCGCAATCGTTTCCAGATAGATGCTCCGGCTCGCGCCGTCGGGTTCGATTGCGACGATCGAAGAGAATGCGTTTGCGGTTGCATTCAGGAAGCGCAGGCTGACCTGGCCATGGTGCGCACCGGCATCGAGGAAGATTTCGTCGCGGGTCAGACGCTGAGCGACTTCCGGTATGAAGAACCTGTCATGGGTCGTCACGGGGGCTTCGGAGAACATCCATTCCTCTCGCAACCGGCGCCAGGCGAGGAACTGCAGGTGGTGGGCGCGGGATTGATCGTCCGTCCATCGATCCAGCATCGAGGCCGTTTCCGCAACGTCTTCGGCTCCGAATGGCGCGGCGAACCAGCCGTTCGACAGCGGATGGCGATCGCGGAAAGATTCGGCGATGTCGTAGAACGGAACCACATTCGCCCAACCGTCAGCCCTCAGGGCCATTTCAAGTGCTCGATAGGGGCTCGTGACGACGCTGACGGCAAGCAGGGCGTTCGTCTTGAATTTCTGCGGTACGTCGGCAGGTGCGACGACGTTCAGGCCGCCCCACGCCGGGTTGGACGAGAGCTGTCCCGCGTTTCGATCGACGACCATTGCGATGTCGCAGCCGACGGCCTCGAGATGCGCGCGTGCGAGCAGGCCAAGCTCGCCGCCGCCGTAGAGAACGAGCGGCTGCCTGAGCGTTGGCGGCTGCCGGTCTGCGACGTCTGCTGCAATGTCGCGAAACAGGCGTTTTGCCAACCGGCGGTCGCAGGCCGGGCCAATGTCTCGGGCAGGCGCGGTCTCGTCGTTGTTGGCCCCACTCGCCAGCGCTGCGGCTCCCCGCTGCTCCATTCCGTTCTCTCGGTCCTGTTGCTAGGTTCACACCGGCAAAACCCTGATTCGGATTGTTCCAAATGCTCCCAAATTCACTAGGGCCAGTTATCATGCACTACCTTTCCCGGGGCTTGTCATGGCCCGCGTAGTCCTCACCGGCGCAACTGGCTTCGTCGGCCGTCAGATTCACAGGTGGCTTGCGGATGCCGGCCATGAGGTAACGGTCGTGCTGCGTCCGGGATCGGAAGAGCGATTGATCGTACCCGTTGATCGGCAGGCGTTGTTGACGAGCGCCGACCTCTTTGCCGAAAGCGAGGAATGGTGGAAGACCGCCTTGACCGGCGTCGATGCGGTTGTCCATTGCGCCTGGTACGTCGTGCCGGGGAAATATCTGGACGCGTCGGAGAATTTCGATTGCGTAAGCGGGACGTTACGCATGGCCAGAGGCGCTGCTGCAGCGGGCGTCCGCCATTTCATCGGCGTCGGCACCTGCTTTGAATACCTGCTTCCCTCTGAGGCGCTTGCTGTCGACTCCGAACTATCGCCCGCGACACTCTACGCGGCATGTAAACTTTCCGTTTACCATATGCTGACACAGTTCTTCACGAAGCAGGGAACGAACTTCTCCTGGTGTCGTCTGTTTTATCTCTTCGGAGAGGGCGAACATCCGGCGCGTCTGGTTCCCTACGTTCGTGAACGGCTGGGCAAAGGGGAGGTCGCAAGGCTTTCCGCGGGAACGCAACGACGCGATTTCCTCGATGTTGTCCAGGCTGGGGCGATGATCGCCAATGTGGTTGCCACAGGTCAGTCTGGCGCAATCAACATATGTTCAGGTAAATCGATCACGATACGCCAACTGGTGGAGGCGATCGCCGACGAATACGGCAGGCGCGACCTGTTGGAATTCGGCACGGCCGCCATTCATCCATCCGATCCGGCCGCTGTCGTGGGTATCTGCAACGCTATCCTACCCAATTGCTCGCCGGAGGCGAATTCATGAAAGCCCAGTTGAAGCCGCGTATCAATCTCGAAGACCGTACGGCGCTCGAGACGGTCATCCCGCTGTCGACACCGTTTATCGTGTTCGTGGATCCGGCAAGTTCATGCAACTTCAAATGTACCTTCTGCCCGACCGGCCACCGCGACATGATCGCCGAGACCGGACGCTATCAGGGCGCAATGAAGTACGAGGTGTACAAGAAGGTCATCGACGATCTCGCCGCGTTCGAAAACCCGATCAAGGTTCTGCGCCTCTATAAAGACGGCGAGCCGCTGCTCAACAAGCGTTTTGCCGATATGGTCGCTTACGCCAAGAAGAGCGGCTACATCGAGTACATCGACACAACCACAAACGGCACGTTCATAACGCCCGAGCGCATGGCGCCGATCATCGCGGCAGGGATCGACAAGATCAACATCTCCGTCGATGGCATGAACGTCGAACAGTACATGAAGTTCACGGGCTTCAACTTCGATTTCCCGAAGTTCGTAGAGAATGTCAAGTGGCTCTACGACAACAAGGGCGACTGCGAGATTTCGATCAAGATCCCCGGTGAGCTGATCACCGAGGCGCAGAAGCAGGAGTTTTTCGACACGTTCGGGGACTATGCGGATCGCATCTTCATCGAGAACTTCGCACCGTGCTGGCCGGAGTTCGACATCGAGAAGCATACCGGCGTGCAGATCACCCAGGGCATCTACCAGCAGGAAATCGGCAATACCGACACCTGCCCCTACATTTTCTACGGCTGCTCGGTGAACGCAGACGGTCTCGTCAGTTCCTGCTTCCTCGATTGGGGCCGCAAGCTGATCATTGGCGATGCGCGGACGCAGACGATGAAGGAGATCTGGAACTCCGACAAGATGAACAGCCTGCGCCTGCAGCATCTCGAAGGACGGCGCTGCGAGAACCAGACCTGCGGCAATTGCGGTCAGCTCACCCACTGCCTGCCCGACAGCATCGACGCGCATCGCCCGATGCTGCTCGAAAGGTTCAGGAACCTCGTCAAGATCAACCCCGACGTTCCGGCTCCCGGCGGCGTGCGAATGCCGTTCCCCGTAGCCGCTGAATGAACGTTCTTCATCTGACGCCGCACCTGGGTGGCGGCGTCGGCAAGGCCCATGCGGCGATAGCGGCCGCCAGTTCGCGGGATGTCCGGCGCACCTACTTTCTTCTCGAAGAGCCGCGGGATCGGCGCTTCCCGGCTCTTGTCGAGGCAGCCGGCGCGACGTTGATGACAGGCGGACCGGCCGAACTTCAGACAGCCATCGAGGCTGCTGACGTTGTCCAGATCGAGTGGTGGAACCATCCGCGCCTCTATCAATGCCTCAGTGAATGGAGCCTCCCGGCCATGCGCTCGGTTGTGTGGGCGCATATCTCCGGTCTCTTTCCGCCGCTGCTTCCAGAGCGTCTCGCCGAGATGCCGGATCGACTGCTTTTCACCTCACCTTGCTCGCTTCAGGCAGAAAATCTGCGGAATCTCCCTCAGTCCCTGCGCGCGAGGCTTGGCGTGGTCAACAGCGGTTTCGGCTTCGAGCGCGTCGCAGGCCGCCTACAAAATCCCTCCGAGGCCGTCTATCTCGGAACTGTTGATTTTGTGAAGATGCATCCTGCTTTCTTCGAGATAGTCGATGCTGTCGGGCATGCGGATTTCAATGTTGCAATATGGGGGCAGTTCGACCCACACGGCGAGCCGGCGACACGCGCTGCCTCCATGCGCGAGCCGCCCCGCGTGTCGTTCAAGGGCGCACATGAGGATCCGCAGTCGATGTTGTCGAAGGCGGGAATACTGGTCTATCTCCTGCGCCCGGACCACTACGGCACGGCGGAGAACGTCCTTATCGAGGCCATGTCGCTGGGTGTTGCGCCGCTGGTCATGGCCAATCCAGCCGAAATGGCTGTTGTCGAGGACGCACGAACGGGGTTGGTCGCGACGGACCCGGCAGACGCAGCCGTGAAGCTTGCCTGGATGCTCCGGCATCCCGAGCAGGTGACGGCCATGGGGCGGGCAGCGGCCGCAGCCATCGCGCAAACCCACAGGCCGGCATCGTCGGCGTATGCTCTGCAGACTTGCTACAAAGAGCTGTTGTCGCAGCCGAAGCGTGTGGTCGGTTTCACGGAATTTCTTGGCACGAACGCCGCCGATTGGTTCCTGTCGACGCAGACGCGGCACGGCGGGCCGCTCGCAACGGCTGATTTCTCGTCATCCGGCG
The DNA here is from genome assembly GCF_056397845.1 of Rhizobium sp. 05L419. NCBI lineage: Bacteria > Pseudomonadati > Pseudomonadota > Alphaproteobacteria > Hyphomicrobiales > Rhizobiaceae > Rhizobium > Rhizobium sp. 05L419. The sequence continues at coordinate 2,984 of NZ_JBFTOF010000028.1, read as the reverse complement.
CGGCATCCAAGGGCAGCCTCGCGCACTTCCTGGCATGCATGCCAGAGGACGCCACGCTCAGATCCTTGACACGATAATTCCCTACTGTCTGAACTGCTGCATCGATACGCGTTCGCGTGGGGAGCATTTGATAACGCTCCCCGCCGCAGTCGTCAGCCAAAGTCGAAGAGCTTGTAGCCGCCGGTATCGGTCGGCTCCGCGATTGTATCTTCAGAGCTAAACTGTTTATCGCGGACCGCTCGCGCCGGCACGTCGATGTGGTCGGGATCGAGCCCCTCTCTGGCGCGGGCAACGGCCAGCTCGTATCCTGTTTCGATGTGGCGGCAGAAGCGCTCCGCATCAAACAATGGCTTGATGAACCTGTTGTCTTCGATGGTCTGCTTTAGCGTTGTAACGCGATCGGGGTTTTCATAGAGCTCCACGGCCAGGTCTTCATAGCCCTGTGCGTCGGCCGCCACGAGTTCCGGCAGCCCGATCGCGTTGAGCAGGCTTTCACTCACCCGCGAAGCGAAATTCGTGCCCTTGAGCGTAAGCACCGGCAATCCGCCCCAGAGCTGTTCTGAGGTCGTGGTGTGACCGTTATACGGCCAGGTGTCCAGCGCAAGATCGGCAGCCTGTTGCCGGTCGATGTGAGTCTGGTAGTCGGCGCGCGCGCAAAAGATGACGCGTTTTGTCGGGATGCCCTGCTGCGTGAAATATTGCTTGAGATTCGCCTCGGCGGCGGGAGACATCGCCAGTATCCACAGAACGCTATCAGGAGCTCGTCGCAGGATATTGCACCAGACGTCGACGGTCGCGGGCGTAATCTTGCGGCTGCCGTTGAACGACGCGAACACGAATTTGTCCTGGGGCAGGCCAAACTGCGCGCGATCTACCGGGCGTGGTCGTGGCCGATGAACGGGATCATTGGGCTGATAGGTGTCCGGTAGGCGGATGAACTTCTCATGGTAATGCGGCTTGGAAGACTCCGGCAGAACGTAGTTGTCGCCGATGATGTAGTCGACATCTGTGTCGATCGCGCTGCCCGGAAAGCCCAGCCACGAGACTTGGACCGGCGCGACGCTGTGGTTCAGAATGCTATAACGCGTCTCAAAGGTTGGACCTTTCAGATCGACGAGAACATCGATGTTATGCTCCCGCATAAGCGTCGCCGCTTCTTCGTCGGACATTCCCACGATCCGGACTATGTTGCCCCAACGGCTTCTGTCTGCCTTGTTGCGGGCAAGGCCTCTCTCGTCGGTATGGCAATACAGCGTTACCTCGAAGCGGTCGCGATCATGAAGCTCGAGCACGCGACGCAGGAGCTTCATGGTTGCGTGATCGTCAAAGAGGTCGTTTGAGAGGTATCCGACACGAATCTTGCTCGACCATGTGTGCGGCCGGTTTCTGCGCTCCGCAACATGCGCCTCGCTTATGGGCTTGTGGCGGCCCTTCGCCAGCTTGTTCAACGCCTCGTCGCCGCACCACTGCAGGACATAAAACTCGGTATCGTGCTGAAGGATGTCATGCTCGCCTTTTGCGAGCAGCTCGTCCACCAGACGCTGATGCCTCTTGACGGCAGTCAGATCGCAGACCGCGCGACCGAAAATGAGAAACAGCATCCGCATCGACAACACGTCGGGAAATCGCTTGAAAAGACTGCGAGCGAGGAAAGCCTGTGATTGGTCGTTCGGATCGTTCCTCAGCAGTTTGACCGCCAGGCGTGTATGCTCGACGTTGCCGCTTTCCGCCAGGATCTTTCGGAAGGGACTAAGCAGGTCGTCGCGTCCCCGTTCCAGATAGATCGATGCAAGGATATGGGCGATGTCTGCGTCGAGGTGCCCCTGCGCCATCAAGCGCAGCCCCAGAAGGAGCGCATCTTCCTCGTTGCCGCACTCAAAATGGAGCGCGGCGGCCCTGCGCGTGAACTCAAGCCCGCTGGAGCCACCCGCCTCTCCGGCGAGGGCAAAGGCACGGGCCGCGTCCGCCTTCATCCCCAACTGCAGCAGGGTTTTGGCGAGGAGGCCGTAGGTTTTGGAATCCTTTTGGGTCTCCAGAAGCGTATTGAGCGTCTCCAGCGATTTCACGTAGCGCCCGCTTTGGTAGTCTTTCGATGCTGCGGAAAACGAAACCATACTGTTCAAGGTCAACCCCGTTCAATCTTCAAGCTGTGGGAACCCAACCGCGTTCGCTGATGGGCGAGCGATGCGTTTTGGTGGCAATCTATCGGATACGCTTGCATGCGAAGCTTGCCTGTAGCGGGAGGCGCCTATCCAAGGGTCCTGTGCCGCAGCCGGGCGTCAAGTCCTGCGCGCGAATGGTTGCAATTGATTAACCATTTGTATCGGCTTAGGAATTTGCAACTGCATTTTAATCAGTTCGCAAGACTTAGCTGCAAAATTGTTCCTCGACATGACGGGTTTGGTCCTGAAATAAATCGACCAAGTAGCATGAAGCTGAACCGTCATTGCCGGTAAATAAGTCCGGTAATGTCCTCCATCGTATCTAGTTTTCGGGGACGAATCCATGACAAGCATCAATACCAACAACTCCGCAATGGCCGCTCTGCAGACGCTGCGCAACATCAACGGCAATCTGTCGAAGACACAGAACGCTGTTTCGTCTGGCGAGCGCGTCGGCAAGGCTGCTGACAACGCTGCTTACTGGTCGATCGCAACGACGATGCGTTCTGACACCAGCGCTCTCTCGGCTGTCTCCGACGCTCTCGGCATGGGCGCTGCCAAGGTCGATACCGCTTACACCGCAGTTCAGAGCTCGATCGACGTTGTAACCGAGATCAAGGCTAAGCTCGTTGCCGCCACCGAAGAAGGTGTCGACAAGACCAAGATCCAGGACGAAATCACACAGCTGCAGGCTCAGCTGAAGAGCGTGGCTGCATCTGCCTCGTTCAATGGTCAGAACTGGGTACAGAACAGCATTGGCGCAACGATGAGCGTCGTCTCCTCGTTCGTCCGCGACTCCTCGGGCGGCGTTTCCGTCACCAC
>NZ_JBFTOF010000027.1:0-74785 GCF_056397845.1 Rhizobium sp. 05L419 | reverse complement strand
TGTAAAAGAGGTTGGCGATCGGGTCGTGGATGGAAACGAAGTGTTGAAGATGCCTTGCTGACTTGAAGCGTTTCATGATCCTCTCACGCCTTCGGATAGGCTGATGGGAGTTTTCTGCCCGATTGTTCAGGCCCTTGTGCGAGCGATGTTCGACGCCGGGCATGATTTCCCGCTTCGCCGCACGGTAGGATCGAAGCTTGTCGGTGATCATCACACGTGGCGAACGGCCTTGTCCTTTCAGTAGCTTTCGCATCAAACGTTTTGCAGCTTTGGTATTGCGGCGGCTCTGCCCCAAGACGTCGAGAACAAACCCGGCCTGATCGACGGCGCGCCAAAGCCAGTGTTTCTTGCCGGCGATCGTGATGACAACCTCATCGAGGTGCCATTTGTTGCCGAGCCTGCCGGCTGATCGCTTCCGGATATTATTGGCGAAATGCCTGCCAAACTTCTCCGGCCAGAGCCTTACGGTCTGGTGAGAGACAATGACGCCACGGGCTGCCAGCATATCCTCGACCATTCGCAGACTGAGTGGAAACCGGAAATAGAGCCAAACGGCATGGGCAATCGCGTCCGCTGGAAATCGGTGGCGACGATAAAGAGGATCACGGGCGACCCTGGTCATACCGCCAGATCCCACATTTTGATCGCTGCTCGGTTAACGTTACGGTGCCCGCAGGCATCATAAACCGCGACGGGCGGTTCAGAGGCCATGGGTCTGGATCAGGTCCTCGGTATCTTCGGCAAGCGCGTCAACCGCCGCTTGACGGGCGTCGAGCCTGGATTTCAGCCCGAGCACATCCCTTAGGAGGGCACGGCGATGTTTGCCCACGTAGCGGAATGGCAGATCGCCCCGATCCATGCGCAGGACGAAAGACGCTCAAAATTTCATCTCTAAATCAAATATCTAATCCATTGGACGGCGTCGCGACAGGTTCCAATCCTTTCAAGGCGTGCAATGATTGGTGTGTGTTTCATTCTTCCGACGCGACGTTGCTGAGGGGCGAATTGTCTCCATCTGAAAAGCCTCGATATCGCAGGTGACTCCTGCTGAGGTGTGCCCGCATGGCCTCGCGCGCCCGTTCTGCACTCCCCGAGCTGATCGCCTCACAGATCGCTCGATGTTCGACCACTGTATTCTGAATATAGTCGAGAGTAATAAGGGCCGGATTGAGCTGCTTGGAAAAAGCCGGTTGAGGCAGAATTTGCAGGCTCATAAGGCTGAAGAACTCGATGAAGGCGCCATTGTTTGTTGCTTCTGCGATCGATCGGTGAAAAACAAAGTCGAGATGGTCAAGCGCTGTCTCGTCCTCAAGTGAAGCTTCAAACTCGCGGGCTGCGTTCCAGATGTTGGATTCCTGAGCCCAGGATCGCCGAACGGCCGCCAACCCGGCAGCATGAACCTCGAAAGCCATTCTAAGTTCCAGCAAGTCCATGAATGACGTTTGCAGACGAGCCAGCGGGGCAAGCGCGAGGTTTGCATCCAGCGAGCTGACATCTTCAATGCTCGGACCTGGCTTATTGCGGACGAACACCCCGACACCGTGACGAGACTCGACAATGCCGTCGGACCGCAAGGCCGATACTGCTTCTCGAATGACGGTCCTGCTGACGCCGAACTGTTCGGATAATTCGGCAAGCGACCCCAGCTTGGTACCGCTTTCAAACCGACTGGCGCCGATATGAGCCTTGAGTGCCTGAATTGTTCGGCCCGTTAGAGTGTCCAAAACCTGTGTACCTTTCCAAAAATCACGCCGCAGAATGCAAGTAGGTGTTTCACATAAGATAACACTTCACGCCACGGTGATGCTACCACTTAACGCCAATTTTATTAATACAGAGTGCACACACCGGCTTGATAGAAGATGCGGGTAGCCGCTCTGCGTGCTTAGGAGTGAAAAAAATTTTGCTGGTTAGGCCTGTAAATGCCCGCGTACTAGCGATTGGAAGAATTTAAGGTATTGTTGTATATGAATAAAATCAGAATTTCGCAATCTTCATCTTTAAGAGATACTATCTCTTGATTCTGTCTTGACAAGAGGTACTATTTCATCAATTCTCATCGACAGAAAAGTGGAGCAACATCCGACGCATCGTAGCGCTTTGGTAAATGCTCCCGGGGAACGTGGTTCGCGCATCCGCGCGTCTGACAATGATGGAAAGCTGCTATGGGTGTCGTCGCCGTACGTCTCTCGGAGCTCGGTATCGTTTTGCCTACGATTGCACCGGCTTCAGGAAATTATATTCCTCATAGGCTCGTCGGGAGCCTTCTCTTCGTATCAGGCCAGATCCCGCGGATCGACGGTGTCGAGCATTATGTCGGCGTGGTCGGGCAGGACATTTCGCCCGAGGACGGATATAAGGCTGCTCGCCTCTGCGCGCTCAACATCGTAGCACGGATCAATGCTGCTCTGGATGGCGATCTTGACCGCGTCATCGCCTGCGCTCAGCTGCGTGGCTTTGTCAATGCGCCCGCGGATTTCAGAGGCCATCCGGCGGTCATCGACGGCGCTTCCGACCTTCTCGTGGAGATCTTTTGCGACAAAGGGCGCCATGTTCGCACCGCGCTTGGTGCGGGGTCATTGCCGCGCGGTTCCTCCGTGGAAGTCGACGCCATTTTCGAAGTCGCACCGAAAACCTGACAGCAAATAAAGGGGAACTGGCCATGAACGGGACCAGCATGTCGGAAAAAGCCATAGCCATGACGGGCGTCAACAAATGGTATAGTCATCTTCAAGTCCTGAAAGCGATTAACCTGGACGTTGGTCGCGGCGAGCACATCGTCCTTTGTGGGCCTTCGGGCTCGGGTAAATCGACCCTTATCCGCTGTATCAATCACCTCGAGGAAATCCAGGAGGGCAGCATCGCCGTCAACGGCACGGAGCTGAGCCAGAAGGGCAGCAATGCCGACCATATTCGCCGCGATGTGGGCATGGTTTTTCAGCAGTTCAACCTCTTTCCACATCTGACCGTTCTGCAGAACTGCATGCTGGCGCAGCGTCGTGTGCGCAAGGCTTCGGTGACTGAGGCTAAGGATAAGGCAATGCGACATCTGGAGCGCGTGCACATTGCTGAACAGGCCGAAAAATATCCCGCCCAGCTGTCGGGGGGGCAGCAGCAGCGTGTGGCAATCGCCCGGGCGCTGTGCATGGACCCCAAGATCATGCTGTTCGACGAGCCGACTTCGGCGCTTGATCCCGAAATGGTCAAGGAAGTGCTCGATACGATGATCTCGCTTGCAGACGACGGCATTACGATGATCTGCGTCACCCACGAGATGGGCTTTGCGCGTGCCGTCGCCCACCGCGTCATCTTCATGGACCGCGGCGAGATCATAGAAAGCGCCAAGCCCGACGTATTCTTCAGCAATCCGGCTCACGAGCGAACCAAAACGTTCCTCAGCCAGATCCTCAACCATTGAGGAGCGTCTGATGAATTATACCTTCGACTTCGCACCTCTTCTCGCCGCGTGGCCGACGCTACTGGAAGGCGTGATCGGAACGTTGAGAATGTCGTCTCTCTCGATGGTCTTTGGATTGTCGCTCGGTATCGTCTTCATGATGATGCGCATGAGCAAGGTGCCGACGCTGCGCACCATTGCCACTGGCTACATCGAGCTGATCCGCAACACGCCCATCCTTGTTCAGGTGTTCTTCGTATTCTTCGGCATGCCTGCACTTGGCATCCGGCTTAGCGGGGAACAAGCGGCGATTCTGGCGATGACGCTGAACTGTGCGGCCTATGCGGCCGAGATCGTGCGCGGCGGTGTGCAGTCCATCCGTCCAGGCCAGATCGAAGCGGGCAGGGCGCTCGGGATGCATACTGCCGATATCTATCGGTTCATTGTCTTCCGGCCGGCAATCCGAGCCGTCTATCCGGCGTTGTGCAGCCAGTTCATCCTGATGATGCTCAACTCAAGTCTGGTCTCGTCGGTCTCGGCGGAGGAACTCACCTATTTTGCACAGACGCTGGATGCCCAGACATTCCGCAGCTTCGAGATCTATCTCACGCTCGGGGTCATTTACCTCCTGTTGTCCCAGTTCGTTTCCGTCGCTCTCGGCATGATCGGCCGGGTCTATTTTTCCTATCCGACAAAGTGAGGCAGTCCGATGATCCGTCAATTTGGCTGGAATGAATTCCTCTTTTTGGTCGAAGGTGCACGCTGGACAGTTGTCCTTTCGCTTCTTGCCTTCACCGTCGGCGGAGCGCTGGGCCTGACTGTCGCGCTTGGACGCACCAGCAAATGGAAACCGTTGCGCATCCTCATGGCGACGTACATCCAGATCTTTCAGGGCACACCACTGCTGATACAGCTGTTCTTTGTGTATTTCGGGCTGCCGCTTCTCGGCTTCAAGGTAGATGTCTGGGTGGCGTTGACGATTGGTCTTTCGCTCCATACCAGCGCGTTTCTGGGTGAAATCTGGCGCGGAAGCATCCAGGCCGTTCCCGATGGGCAGAGCGAGGCGGCACGCGCACTGGGCATCGGCTACATGCATCGGATGGTGGATGTCGTGCTGCCCCAGGCCTTTCGCATCGGTCTGCCGGCCACCATCAGCTTTCTCGTCAACCTAATCAAGGGCACCGCGCTCGCCGCTCTGCTCGGTCTTACGGAGCTCACCCGCTCCGGCCAGTTGATGGCAAACATCACGTTTCAGCCGCTGCAGGTCTATGGGGCGGTCGCACTCATCTACTTCTTTATCTGCGTACCCCTGACCTACTGCAGTGCCCGGATCGAGCGGCGCCTCAACGCCGCGCGGTAAAACAAGAACGCATGCCAAGAAACCGACCAGAGGTGATCACATGACCAAGACAATATCGACCCCTTCGCGTTCGAAGGTCCTGAGCGGCCTTGCCGCCATCCTCTTCGCCGCGACTTCATTCACAACGACGGCTATGGCTGGCACGCCAGAGGAAATCAAGGCCAAGGGCACGGCAACCATCGGCGTGCAGATGGACCAGTTTCCATGGGGCTTTATCGACTCCAAGGGCGGCAATGACGGTTTCGACATCGAGATCGCCAAGATGATCGCCAAGGAGCTGGGCGTCGAGGTGAAGTTCGAGCGCATTACGGGCCAGAACCGCATTCCGCTGCTTGTGAACGGCAACGTCGACTTCCTGGTCCCGTCAATGACGATCACCGAAGAACGCGCCAAGGTAATCCAGTATGTCATCCCCTATTCGTCGAACGACATTACTGTCTGGGGAAAGACCGACGCTGCCATCAAGGGCAATGAGGATCTTTCGAAATACGTGATCGGCGTTAACCGCGGCAGCGCTTTCGAGCCGCTGCTGGTCAAAGTCGCGCCGAAGGGTACGCAGATCAAGCGTTTCGATGACGACGCCACGACTGTTCAATCGCTTTTGTCCGGTCAGGTTGATGCGATCGTAGGCAGCGTCACCTATGGCCTCGTCATTAAAGAGACAGGTTATGACAAGCAGTTCGAACGCAAATACAAGGTTGCCGACAACTTCCAGGGCATGGCAGTCCGCAAGGGCGATAAGGAACTGCTCGCCTTCCTGACTGACTTCGTGACCAAGCACACGGCGGACGGGTCACTCGATGCCCTCTACAAGAAGTGGATCGGCGTCGACCGTGCAAAACTTCCGACAGAATTGCMGGGTGTAGACTTTACCGGGAAACAGTAACGCCACAGCTCTGCGCGGCCATTACAGCCGTCGCGCTGAGCTTGAGAAACTCAACACATTGAAGAGCTTTTGGCCCCCGCCTGTCTGTGCGGGCGGGGACAGGCCGCTGCACGCCGAAAATCGGGTCATCGGGCAAGCGCAACAACAGCTCGCTTAGGGAGCATAGTCGAAAAGATGACGAGAGATGGCAAGCAGATCAGGGTTGGTGTCGATATCGGCGGCACCTTTACCGATGTCGCGATGGAGGTTGGCACCACGCTCCATTCGATCAAAGTGCTGACCGATTATTCCTATCCCGAAAACGCGATCGTCAAGGGTGTCCACGAGGTGGCGGAGGTCGCAGGTGTCGAGCTTTCGCAGATCGACACGATCATTCATGGCACCACGCTCGCCACCAACGCCCTGATCGAGCGGCGCGGCGCCCGCACGGCCTTTATCACCACCAAKGGCTTTCGCGACGTTATCGAAATGCGCACCGAAAGCCGGTTCGAGCAATATGACCTCGACATCGTGCTGCCGGCGCCGCTCGTGCCGCGCAACGAACGTTTCGTCATCGACGAACGGATCGGTGCCGATGGTTCGGTGCTAAAGGCGCTGGATTTTGCCGAAGTTGATGCGCTCTGTGACCACATCATCGCTGGCGGCTACAACAGCGTCGCCATCGGCTTCATCCACTCCTATTTGAACGGCGCACATGAGAAGGTGGTTCGTGATCGTCTCCTCGCCAAGAAGGCCGATATTTCCGTCTCGATCTCGTCGGAAGTCTCGCCGCAAATGCGCGAATTCCAGCGCTTTAACACCGTCTGCGCCAACGCCTTCGTCAAGCCGCTGATGGCATCCTACCTCAACCGCCTCGTCGGTCGTCTTACCGAGGAAGGCACGCGTTGCCCGGTCTTCATGATCCACTCGGGCGGCGGCATCATCAGCGTCGAGAGCGCCATCGAATTTCCGGTGCGCCTGCTTGAATCCGGTCCTGCCGGCGGTGCGATCTTCGCGGCCCATATCGCCAGCAGCTACGACCTCGACCAGGTGCTGTCCTACGACATGGGTGGCACAACCGCCAAAATCTGCCTGATCGAAAAGCAGACGCCAAAGACTGCCAAGACGTTCGAGGTTGCCCGCACCTGGCGCTTCAAAAAGGGCAGCGGGATGCCGATCTCCATTCCGGTCATCGAAATGGTCGAGATCGGCGCTGGTGGCGGCTCGATCGCCACCATCGACAGCATGCGGCAGATACGTGTCGGGCCGCACAGCGCCGGTTCAGAGCCAGGCCCGGCCTGCTACGGCCGTGGCGGTGCAAACCCGACGGTCACCGATGCCGACCTGATCCTCGGTCGCCTTGACCCGGACGAATTCGCCGGCGGTGCGATGAAGCTTGACCGCCCGGCCTCCGACAAAGCGATGGAGGCGGATCTCGCATCAAAACTCGGGACGGATATCGCGACGGCTGCTTACGGCCTCAGCGAAGTGGTCGATGAAAACATGAGCAACGCCGCGCGCATGCATGCAGTCGAGAATGGCAAGGAACTTTCCGAGTTCACCATGATCGCCTTCGGCGGCGCGGCGCCGATCCACGCCGCCCGTCTGTGCGAAAAGCTCGCCATGTCAGACCTGCTCATCCCGCCGGGTGCCGGCGTCGGTTCGGCGATCGGCTTCCTGCGCGCTCCATTCGGTTTCGAAAGCGTGCGAAGCGCCTACAGCCGGCTTAGTCGGTTCGCTGCGGATGCTATCAATCAGACGATCGCGGACCTCAGCGCCGAGGCCGTATCCTTCGTGCGTTCCGGTTCGCCTGAGGCAAATCCAGATCTCGAATGCACGGCCTACATGCGCTACGTCGGCCAGGGCTGGGAAGTGCCGGTCACGATCGAGGTGCGCGATTACGCCGATGCGGATGGCCACCTGTTCCGGAAGCTCTTTGACGAGCAGTATGAACATTTTTTCGGCCGGGTCATCGATGGTCTCGACGTCGAGATTGTCAGCTGGTCCCTGCGCGCAACCTCAAAGGTCGCCCCACCGGCCAAGATAGGCAAAACCGGTAAGGTTGGCGAAGCAAAGGTCCGCGGTACCCGCGAGATCTTCGACGTTCAGGAAGGCAGCTTTCAGAGCGCCTCAATCGTCGCGCGCGCCGACATGAAGCCGGGTGACTGGGTTGCCGGTCCCGCCGTCATCACGGAACGCGAGACTTCAACGATTATCACCATGAGCCGCGAAGTCATCATGCAGTCGGATGGCTGCCTGCTCATACGCGTCAAGCGCAGCGCTTGAACGGAGGATTTGACATGAAAACAAACGCACTTTCCGACGTCCACATGCAGATCATGTGGAACCGGCTGATCTCCGTTGTGGAAGAACAAGCCGTCACGCTTATCCGAACCGCCTTCTCGACCAGTGTGCGTGAATCAGGCGATCTTTCCGCCGGCGTCTTCAACCGCGGTGGCAAGATGATCGCCCAGGCGGTAACCGGCACACCCGGCCACGTCAACGCCATGGCCGAAGCCGTCGGCCACTTCATCCGCGACATCGGGCCTGAAAACATTTTCGAGGGCGATGTCTACATCACCAACGATCCGTGGAAGGGCACAGGCCACCTGCACGATTTCACCGTCGTCTCGCCCAGCTTCCGCAATGGGGCGCTCGTCGGCTATTTCGCCTGCACGGCGCACGTGGTGGATGTGGGCGGTCGCGGTTTTGGTCCGGATGCCAACGAGGTCTACGAAGAAGGTATCTTCGTTCCGATCATGAAGTTCGCCGAGCGCGGCAGGGTCAACAAGGACCTCGTCAACATCCTGCACAACAACGTCCGCGAAAGCCACCAGGTTGTGGGTGACGTCTATTCGCTAGCGGCCTGCAACGAGATCGGCCATCGCCGGCTGATGGACATGATGGAGGAGTTCGAACTGGCGGATCTGGAGACGCTGGGCGAATTCATCTTCAAGCGCAGCTACGACGCCACCATCGAGCGGATCGCGGCCCTGCCGAAGGGAACTTATTCCAACACCATGCGTGTCGATGGTTACGGTTCGCCAATCGACATTGCGGTGCGTCTCGACGTGGCAGAGGACCATATCCTGGCTGATTTCGAGGGGACCTCACCGCCAAGCCCGAAAGGTATTAACTGCCCGATCATCTATTCGGCCGCCTATGCGTGCTATGGCATGAAATGCTCGATTGCGCCGGAGATCCCCAACAACCACGCGTCTCTGCTGCCGTTCCGTGTAACGGCCCCGGAGGACTGCATCCTAAATGCGCAGCACCCTGCGCCTGTGTCCGTTCGCCACGTGCTTGGCCATCTGGTACCCGACGCGGTACTCGGCGCCGTGCACAAGATGCTGCCGGGCAAGGTGCCGGCGGAAGGCGCTGGAGCGTTGTGGAACCTGCATGTCAGCGTCAGGCCGCTTCAGGGCGAGAAGGCGCCCGCCGATGGCGGTCAGCGTGCCGAAGTGCTCCTGTTCAACAGCGGAGGCGCCGGTGCGCGTTCCGCGCTCGATGGTCTCAGCGCCACGGCGTTCCCGAGCGGCGTGCATTCCATGTCTATCGAGGCGACTGAGCATGTCGGGCCGGTGATTTTCTGGCGTAAGGAATTGCGTGACGGCTCCGGTGGTGTCGGCCAGTTCCGCGGCGGTCTCGGCCAGGTCGTGGAAATTTCTCCGACAGATGGTCACGAGATGCATTTTAACGCCATGTTCGACCGCGTCGACCATCCCGCCCGTGGACGCGAGGGCGGAGCCAATGGCGCGGCGGGTGCCGTCTTGCTTGATGACGGAACGGTTCTTGCCACCAAGGGGCGCCAGCATGTGCCGGCCGGCCGCAGACTGATCCTGCAACTCCCCGGCGGTGGCGGATACGGCGCGCCAGATAAGCGTGATCCCGCGGCAGCGCAGCGAGACAAGGATTTCGACTACGTGCCGAATAGCTAATCCGCTTTTGACCGGCGGAGAAATCGGCCGGTCACCACCACAGTTTTCCGGGAATTTGGACATGAGTTTCGAAAACAAACGTGCGGCTGGTATAAAGTCGTCGCCGAGCATGGCAATCGCCATGGCGGCAAAGAAATTGGCTGCGGACGGCCGCGACATCATAGACCTGTCGCTTGGCGAGCCGGATTTCGAGCCTCCCGCACATGTGGCGGACGCTGCTGTAGCCGCGATCCGCAAGGGTGGCGTCCGGTATGGTGCGGCGGCCGGTACGGAAAGCCTCCGCAAGGCGATCACGGTGAAGTTCAAGCGCGAAAACCAGCTCGATTACACCGTCGACCAGGTGATGGTAGCCAATGGCGCCAAACAGATCCTGTTCGACCTGTTTCTTGCCACACTGGAGCGTGGCGACGAGGTGATCATCCCGACGCCCTGTTGGGTTTCCTATGGCGACATCGTATCGCTGCATGGCGGTGAACCGGTCTACACGTTCTGCAGCTCAGAGGTCGGTTTCAAGATCGATGCTGCAAGGCTTGAGGCATCGATCACGCCAAGAACGCGCTGGCTGATGCTGAATTCCCCGTCCAATCCCACCGGTGCGATTTATTCGCAGGACGAATACCGTGCGCTCGGTGAGGTGCTGGCCCGCCACCCTCGCGTGCTGGTGGTCTCGGACGAGATCTACGAGCACGTGCTGCTGAAGGACGTGCCTTTTGTGTCTTTCGCGCAGGCCTGCCCGGACTTGCGGGACCGCACGCTGATCGTCAACGGCGTATCGAAAGCCTACGCCATGACCGGCTGGCGCGTCGGTTACGCCGCCGGTCCCAAGGCTTTGATCGCAGCGCTTAACAAGATGCAGTCGCAGAGCGTCACCTCGGTCTCGACCGTCGCGCAGGCGGCAGCCCTTGCTGCGTTGACGGGCGACCAGGCGTTTGTCGGGGACGGGGCGGCGATATTTGCCAGCCGCTCCAAAATCGTCGCCGAACGTCTGGGGCAGATCGAGGGCGTGGATTTCACGCCACCGGATGGCGCCTTTTATGCATTCATCGGCGTTCACCGGCTGCTCGGCAGAAAGACCGCGGCAGGCGAGGTGCTGGCCGACGATCCAGCCTTTGCCGCCCATCTGCTGCAGCAGTTCGGCCTGTCGAGCGTGCCAGGTGCCGCATTCGGCGCGCCCGGCTTCATCCGCTGTTCAATCGCGGCATCCGACCGGGAACTCGAAGCTGCCTGCGACCGGTTGGCCGCCATGGTTCAGTCCCTGAAAGCCTGAACGGCGTCTCCAATCATTCAATCATCAATGCGGAGGCGCCCGAGTGCGCTTCCCCCCACAGGAGGTAAATCCATGAAGACCGAAGACTTGAAGCATGCGCTGGGAGCTGGGCTCCTTTCCTTTCCGGTAACCCACTTTGGCGCGGATGGAAAGTTCAAGGCCGACAGCTATGCCGAGCATGTTAACTGGCTGTCCGGTTTCGGGGCCGCGACGCTGTTTGCCGCAGGTGGAACGGGCGAGTTCTTCTCTTTGACGCCCGATGAAATCCCCGAAATTGTTAGAGTAGCGAAAGAGGCTGCCGGTACCACTCCCATCGTCTCGGGCTGCGGATACGGCACAGAGATCGCGACCTCCATCGCACGGTCCGTCGAAAAGGCTGGGGCAGACGGCATCCTACTATTGCCGCATTATCTGATCGACGCTCCACAAGAAGGGCTGTACCAGCATATCAAAGCAGTCTGCGATGCGACGGGCATGGGCGTCATGGTCTACAATCGCGATAATTCAGTGCTGCAGGCCGACACTCTCGCGCGGCTCTGCGATGCATGCCCCAACCTCGTGGGTTTCAAAGATGGCACTGGCGATATCGGGCTTGTCCGCCAGATCACCGCGAAGATGGGCGATCGTCTGACCTATCTCGGCGGTATGCCGACAGCCGAGCTCTTCGCGGAAGCCTATCTAGGAGCTGGCTTCACCACATATTCGTCCGCAGTCTTCAACTTCGTTCCGGGTCTTGCGATCGATTTCTACAATGCGCTGCGGGCCGGAGATCGGACAAAATGCGAGACTTACCTCAATGATTTCTTCTATCCCTTCATGGCAATCCGAAATCGGGCCAAGGGCTATGCGGTCGCTGCCGTAAAAGCAGGCGTCAGACTGCAGGGCTTTGACGCCGGTCCGGTCCGTTCGCCACTCAAGGATCTCACGACTGAAGAACTAGGCATGATGGAAGCGCTGATCGGAAAGCATAAGCGCCAGTAACGGTTGAAGGGCCGCCTTCTTACAGAGGCGGCCCTTTCCAGGGATGTAGAACGTAGGAGGGAAGTATGACACTCCACCAAAACCTGATCGCCGGCGAATGGGTCGGGACGGATGCGATCAAGAACATCAACCCGTCGAACACCGACGACGTGGTGGGCGAATACGCCCGCGCCTCCGTCGAGGACACCAAAACGGCAATCGCGGCAGCGAAGGCGGCCTTCCAGGCCTGGTCGCGCTCCGGCATCCTCGAGCGTCATGCGATCCTCAGAAAAACCGCCGACGAGATCCTCGCCCGCAAGGACGAGCTCGGCCGCCTGCTGTCGCGCGAAGAGGGCAAGACGCTGGCGGAAGGCATCGGTGAGACCGTGCGCGCCGGCCAGATCTTCGATTTCTTCGCTGGAGAGTGTTTGAGGCTCGCCGGCGAGGTGCTACCCTCCATTCGGCCAAACATCGGCGTAGAGATCACCCGCGAGCCGGTCGGCGTCGTCGGCATCATCACGCCCTGGAATTTCCCGATCGCCATTCCCGCTTGGAAGATCGCGCCGGCGCTCTGCTATGGCAACACGGTCGTCTTCAAGCCGGCCGACCTCGTGCCCGGCTGCTCCTGGGCGATCGTCGACATCCTGCATCGCGCCGGCCTGCCGAAGGGCATCTTGAACCTCGTCATGGGCAAGGGCTCCGTCGTCGGCCAGACCATGCTCGACAGTCCCGATGTGCATGCCATCACGTTCACCGGCTCCACCGGCACGGGCAAGCGCGTCGCATCCGCCTCCATCGAGCATAACCGCAAGTACCAGCTCGAAATGGGCGGCAAGAACCCCTTCGTCGTGCTCGACGATGCGGACCTCACCGTTGCTGTGGAAGCCGCGGTGAACTCGGCCTTCTTCTCGACCGGCCAGCGCTGCACGGCCTCCTCGCGCGTCATCGTGACGGAAGGTATCCATGACCGGTTCGTCGCCGCCGTCGGTGAGCGGCTCAAGGGTGTCGTCGTCGATGACGCTTTGAAGACCGGCACCCATATCGGTCCAGTCGTCGACGAGAGCCAGCTCAAGCAGGACACGGACTATATCGAGATCGGCCAGAAGGAAGGTGCCAGGCTCGCCTTCGGCGGCGAGCGCCTGAAGCGCGACACGCCCGGCTTCTATCTTGCGCCCGCGCTGTTCACCGAGGCGACGAACGACATGCGTATTTCGCGGGAGGAGATTTTCGGCCCCGTCGCCGCGGTCATCCGCGTCAAGGATTATGAGGAGGCGCTGGCCGTCGCCAACGACACGCCGTTCGGCCTGTCCTCCGGCATCGCCACCACGAGCCTGAAGCACGCGGCACATTTCAAGCGCAATGCGGAGGCCGGCATGGTGATGGTCAACCTGCCGACGGCGGGCGTCGATTTCCATGTGCCGTTCGGCGGCCGCAAAGGCTCGTCCCACGGCGCGCGCGAGCAGGGCAAATACGCCAACGAATTCTACACAACCGTCAAGACCGCCTACACTCTCGCGTGAGACAAAGGCTGCTCGGGAGCTGATTTCCCATCGATTGCGCTTTAATTGTAGTGGTCGACGGTTCGAATCCTATCAAGGCGAGCAATACAAAACTATAGTCTTAGCGCGCATTCCCTGGCAGGTGGAATGCCTGCTGGAAATAGGATCGGAAGGCGAGCATCGGCGGCGAAAGCTCGATATTCTTGCGCCATGCAAGGCCGACATCCATGGCGGGCACTGGATCGCGCACATTGATGGTTTCGATCCGCCGTCCTTCCAGCGACCAGGGCCGATGCACCATGTCGGAAAGGATCGCCACGCCCTGGCCGTTGGCGACAAGGGAGCGAACCGCCTCGACCGACGAGGTGCGCAGGATCACCTGCGGCTGGTAGGGAGAGGCGCTCCAGTATTTCAGCGACGAATGGGCTGCCTCGTCCACGGTCAGCATGATGTAGGGTTCTTCGGCGATCTCCTCCAATCCCACCGAATCCGCCTGCAGCAGGTGATGTTGCGCCGGTACCCACAGGCGGCGGGTTGAACTCAGCACTTTTTCCGTCACAAGCGACGGGTTGAGGATGTTGGAGGTGAGAAGCACCGACATGTCGTAGCGGTTGGTCAGAAGACCCTCCTCGATGGATTCCCGTGTCAGTTCGAAAAGTTGGATATCGAGCTTGGGGAAGAGACGCCGCAACCGTTCGAAGTGCAGGGGCAGGAAATAGCCGATGACGGTATAGGTCGCGGCGACCGTTAGGGTACCCTCGACTTCATGGTTGACGACGTTGAGATGCGTCGCCTCGTCGACCTTCTTCAAGATCTCATATGCGTGCGACAGGAACTGGCGCCCGGCCGCCGTCAGGTCCATGCCGTGTGGCGCGCGAATGAACAGGCTGGAGCCCACCGTCTGCTCCAGTTCCTTGATTGCCGTCGTTATGGCCGACTGCGAAATGGAGAGGTCCACCGCAGCCTGCGATACCTGGCCGAGTTCCGCGGTCGCGACAAAGTAGCGAAGCTGCCGGAGACTGAGCGCCATGACTGTGCCTTCCTATTCAATAAACCAAACCTTGCCATCGGAAAATCAGAAGGACCGATATCAAAAGCGGCATATATCCGCACGCAAACGCGCAAAATTGGCTCAAGCGTTTGAAATTACGTGTTTTTGCGGTGCGATATTTTTGAGCATCGTATTCTGATTTTCAGATAGTAAACATATGAAGATTGAATTTTTCAAATGAAATGATTCGCACTAGCGTGAGTTTGTCAAAAAAGCGGCAGACGGCAACGTTGCCCCAATGGCAGGCAGGCGAGGAAGAATACATTGATCGAGGCGGTAGACATCAATTGCGACATGGGCGAAGCCTTTGGCCGCTGGCGCGTCGGCGACACCGACGACGCCACGCTGATGGGGTTGATCAGTTCGGCCAACATCGCGGCCGGTTTTCACGCCGGCGATCCCAATCTCATGGACCAGACGGTTCGTCTCGCGACGGAGCATGGCGTCGGCATCGGCGCGCATCCGGGCTACAATGACCTTCAGGGTTTCGGCCGCCGCAAGATCGTCGGAACGGCCAGGGAACTGGTCAACGACATGGTCTATCAGGTCGGCGCGCTGCGGGAATTCGCCCGTCGGCACGGGGCCCGGCTTCAGCATGTGAAGCCGCACGGCGCCCTTTACATGGAAATGGCCGTCAACGCTGAACTCTCGCAGATCTTCGTGCAGTACATGCGCACCGTCGAGCCCAATGCCTACATCTTTTGCATGGGCGGTTCGGCAACCTACCGGGTCGCAAAGGAAGCCGGGCAACCGGTCGTGCGCGAGTTCTATGCTGATCGCGACTACGACGACACCGGCTCAATCGTCTTTACCCGCGATGCCGGGCGTCCGGATCCCGCCGCGATCGCCCGAAAGGTCGTGCGCGCCTGCAAGGAAGGCAAGGTCGGTACTGTCACTGGCGGCGATGTCAATATCGCCTTCGAATCCATCTGCTTCCATTCCGATACGCTCGGCGCGCTCGATATCGTGCGCCAGATGCGCGAGGCGCTGATTGCCGAAGGCATCCGCATCGCACCGGTTTCGGAAATCGCAGTTCACTGAGACTTTTAGCGGAGAGAGACATGAACAAGCTCGAAATCAGATCGCCCCTGCCGGGCACGTTCTACCGGACGCCGGCGCCGGACGCGGCCCCGTTCAAGTCGGACGGCGACGCGGTCGCAAGCGCCGACACCATCGGCATGATCGAGGTGATGAAGACATTCCAAGAAATCCCGGCAGGCATCGACGGCAAGGCCATCCGCTTCCTCGTTGATAACGAAGAGCCGGTAATGGCGGGCCAGGTGATCGCAGAGGTGGAGGCATGACCATCCGCTCGCTCCTCGTTGCCAACCGCGGCGAGATCGCGGTGCGTATCATCAAGGCGGCAAAGGCGCTCGGCATCCGCACCGTGCAGGTCCACAGCGCCGCGGACGCCGACATGCTGGCCGTGAAGCTTGCCGACGAGGCCGTCAACATCGGCCCGCCATCCGCTGCGAAGTCCTACCTTAACATCGAGGCTGTCGTTTCGGCCGCCAAGGAATCGGGTGTCGATGCGGTGCATCCGGGCTACGGTTTCCTCTCCGAAAACGCCGATTTCGCCGATGCGGTCGAGGCTGCCGGCCTGATCTTCATCGGTCCGAAGGGAGACGCGATCCGCCTGCTTGGTGACAAGGTCGCCGCTCGCGAAGTGGCCGCCCGCGCCGGCGTACCGACCGTTCCCGGCAGTGTCGGACGGATTGCAAGCCTCGACGAAGCCCGCGCCATTGCGGAAAAGACCGGCTTCCCGATCATGATCAAGGCCGCCGCCGGCGGCGGCGGGCGCGGTATCCGCATTGCCGACAACATGGGCGATCTCGAACGGCATTTCCCGCAGGCTTCGGCGGAAGCCGCAGCCGCCTTCGGCGACGGCGGGCTTTATCTCGAGAAGGTCATCACAAAGGCGCGCCATGTCGAGGTTCAGATCCTCGGCGACGGCGAGAGCTTCGTCCATTGCTTCGAGCGCGAGTGCTCGCTGCAGCGCCGCCGCCAGAAGGTCTGGGAAGAGGCGCCGTCCTTCCTGCTGCCCACGGGCGTGCGTGAAAAACTGTGCGCCAGCGCAGTGGCGCTTGCCCGCGAGGTCGGCTATCGCGGCGCGGGCACCGTCGAATATCTCTATGACGAGATCACGCAGGAATTCTATTTCATCGAGGTCAACACCCGCATCCAGGTCGAGCATCCGGTGACCGAGATGATCACCGGCATCGATCTCGTGCAGGAGATGATCAAGGTCTGCGGCCGCGCCCGGCTGTCGATCGCCCAGAAGGATATCGTCGCGCGCGGACACGCTATCGAATGCCGCATCAATGCCGAGGATCCGTCGCGCAACTTCATGCCGGCTCCGGGGCGAATCGAGACGCTGAAGGTTCCCGAGGGCGAAGGCATCCGCTTCGATACCATGCTCTATGAAGGCTACTCCATCCCGCCGTTCTACGATTCGCTCGTCGGCAAGCTGATCGTCTGGGCCGAGAGCCGCGATGCCTGCCTCGATCGGCTGAAGGGCGCGCTCGAAGGCCTGACGATCACGGGTATTCCGACGACGGTGCCGCTGCATCTGGCGCTCGCCGGCGACGAGAGCGTCCGGCGCGGCGCGTTCCATACCCGTTTTCTCGAAACATGGCTTGAGACCGAATTCGCCGGCCTGTCCGGCAAGATTGCGGAGGTTGCCTGATGGGTTTGCGTTATACATTCGGAGGCGATGAACATCTGTTCGTCGAATGCAGCGAGGAAATGTCGCTCGAAGCCTTCTTCACCAGCCTGTCGATGGCGAAAGGCGTGCGCGAAAGCGGCATCAAGGGGGTCACCGAGATCTGCCCTGCAAATGCCTCGTTCCAGATCAAGTTCAATCCCGACATCATCCATCCCGACGATATTCTGCGTGAGGTGAAGTCGATCGAGGGCGCCGCCGCCAAGGCCGAACCTGTGCTGAAGACCCGCATCGTTGAGATCCCGGTCTTCTACAACGATCCCTGGACGCACGAAACGCTGATGCGTTTTCGCGAACGCCATCAGTATTCGGCCGGAACCGATCTCGATTATGCCGCCCGCATCAACGATTTCGGGTCTGTCGATGATTTCATCGCGGCGCATTCGGGCTCGCCATGGTTCGTCTCGATGGTCGGCTTCGTCGCGGGGCTGCCGTTCATGTACCAGATGGTCGAGCGCCAGAGGCAGATCCAGGTGCCGAAATATCTTCGCCCGCGTACCGATACACCCAGGCTAACCGTCGGCCATGGCGGCTGCTTCGGCTGCATTTATTCCGTGCGCGGCGCCGGCGGCTACCAGATGTTCGGCATCACGCCGATGCCGATTTTCGATCCGACGCAGACCACCAGTTACCTCAGCGATTTCATGGTGTTCTTCCGCCCGGGCGATATTGTCAAATTTAAGCCGATCGGCCGCGATGCCTATGACCAGGCTATCGAGGATGTCGACAAGGGGCGGTTCGCACCGCCGATCCGCGAGGTCAGCTTCGACCTGCGCGAATTCCAAAAGGATATCGACGGCACCAATGCCAAGCTGGAGGGGATGCTCCATGGCCATTAAGGTTCTCCATCATGGTCTCGCGACCACCGTTCAGGATCTCGGCCGTCCGGGCTATTTCCATCTGGGCATTCCGGTCGGTGGTGCGATGGACCGCTATGCGATGCGGGCCGCCAATCTTCTCGTCGGCAATGACGAAGGGGCCGCAGGGCTTGAGGCCGTCTTTATGGGCCCGAAGCTCGAGTTCACGGAAGATGCTCTGGTCGCCGTGACGGGCGCCGACATGCCGCCGAAGGTCGATGGAGCCATCAAGCCGGGCTGGACAGCGTTCCTTGTGAAAGCGGGGCAGACGCTTACGTTCGATTTCCTAAAATCCGGCGCCCGCATCTGCATCGCCGTCTCCGGCGGTATCGATGTGCCGGAAGCGCTGGGCAGCCGGTCGACCTATCCGATCGGTGCGCTCGGCGGTTTCAAGGGAAGGCCGCTTGCGCCCGGAGACGAATTGCCGGTGGGCAAGGGCAGCTTTGCAACGGACGGCAAGACGGTGCCGGAGGCGCTGCGCCGCAAGCAGGGCGCGCCGGTGGAGTTGCGCGTGCTGCCCGGTCTCTACTGGCACCGCGTCACCGAGCAGTCGCAGATGAATTTCTTCGATGACGAATGGAAGGTCGCGCCCGAGGCCGACCGCATGGGCTATCGCTTCAAGGGGGGCCGCAAGCTCGACTTCGTCGATCGCGACCAGCCGTTCGGTGCCGGCTCCGATCCGTCCAATATCGTCGACAGTTGCTATCCCTACGGCTCCATCCAGGTGCCCGGCGGCACGGAGCCGATCATCCTTCATCGCGATGCCGTTTCCGGCGGTGGATATTTCATGGTCGGCACGGTGATTTCAGCCGACATGGACCTGATCGGCCAGTTGCAGCCGCATACGCCGGCCCGGTTCATCAAGGTGACGATGGGGGAGGCGCTGAAGGCGCGGGCCGACAGGCAGGCGCTCTTGGCCAGTCTTCGCGCGGCTCTGGCTTAAGGGAGGATTATCCGGTGCTGGCTTTGCGACACGGCGATTGCGGCAATGCAATTCGGAAGGCGGCGCTGCCGCTATTCCAGAACGCGCGTCAGGTAATCGGCCGTGACGCTCGGTCCCGGAATGATCGCAACGATCTTCATCTGGGCGATCGTGCGGTTGACCGAGGCGTCCAGATGGCTCTCCATCATGGCTGCCGCTGCCGTCGCCGCGCCGCGCATCAAAAGCTCGACGATCAGCCGCAGCTCGGTAATGATCGCCGGGTCGCCGGGCAGACCCAGGCGGCGAAGGAGCCGCTCGGTCGCCGTCACCGGCAGCAGGTTGTTGCGGATCAGGTCCTTCAGCCTTTCGTTCGGTGTCGCCAGAACGCAGGTTTCGATGAAACGCGACTGGATGGTTTCCACCGTGCCGAAATAATCCTTCGGCTGCTCGCGCTCCAGCGCCGAGAGGCGGGTAAACAGATCGGTCAGTACGGCGTGGTCGACATGCCCGGCACCGACGACGATAGCCTGGGGCTCCAGCATGCGGCGCAGCACGAAGTGGTCCTTGACGATCTGGGCCGTCAGCGGCCCGGCGATCCAATGCGAACTCTGGTTCTTGCGCACCAGACCGCGCTCGCGCAGCCGGGTCAGCACGTCGCGTACGACGGTGCGGCTGACGTTGAAATGGTTGGCAAGCTCGATCTCGACGATACGGTACTGGCCGAACACCACACAGCCCGCCACGTCCGCCTCGACGGTATTGTAGATACGCTCCCAGGACGACCGGCTCTGAAGCGCCTGGTCGGCGTGACGCGGAATGTGCAGGCCGAGCGTCTTGATATCGGTGCGGTTGGGCTCGATACCCCGATCCGGCGGTCCGACGAGATAGCCCCGGCCGCTGAAGCGATGCAGAAGCCCCTCGGCTTCCAGGGTCTGCAGCGCACGCTGAACCGGCGCGCGGGAGATTTGCAAAATGTCTGCAATCGGCCCTTCGAGCAGCACCAGGCCCTCCGGCAGAACACCGTCGATGATGTTGCTGCGCAGAATATCCTCAGCGATTTCATATCGCTTCTGTACGTTCGGCCCGCTGCGATCTTCAGTCATCAAATCCGGCGCTTTCCTTTTGGCTCATGGCCCGTGGGTCAGTTTTACGCATTTGCGGGGAGCTAGGACAAGGGCAATGTAAAATGTATATTGAATACATTATCACAAAAATATTCATTTTGACCTAAAAATGAGAATTGAAGCCGTTTGACGATGGCGCATTGGGAGGAGCCGGATTCCCGTTGCGTTTTTGCTCGCGTTTTTTGATCGTATTCGTTATTTTGTAACGTCCGGAGGCGCCTTTTCTCTCTGAAGGGGTCGCACGCCGGAATCGAGGGGCGGCTGTTTTTACGATGTATTTCGGCCGCCCAAAACAGAACTTAGGCGTGAAATTGATTTTTTTAAAAAGCCTATTGAATACAAAAATCATTCATGTCATGTTTTCGTTACTCGAGACGCTCGCAAGAAGCGTGACAGGTGGAACTTTTTTGAAACGCCAAGGAACATCTTTTTGACGCGTAAGTGATGCTTGCGCGAACGGCTATTGCTTGCCTGCCAGAAGCCATCAGTGGTTCGGGCATCGGCGAAGCTTTGCTGAAGGATGTTCCTTGCCTTGAAACTGGCAGGATAGCGGTGTCGGCAGCTCTTCAACTCATGAATGTCTCGAAATCCTACGGCGGCCACAAGGCGCTGGACAGGGTCAAACTGTCTTTGCCCGACGATGCCTATATCTCGCTTCTTGGACCGAGCGGTTCCGGCAAGACCACGCTTCTGCGGGTCATTGCCGGTTTCGAGGAGCCGGAAGAGGGGTCGATCCTGTTTGGCGGCAAGCGGATCGACGGCATCGCGCCGCACAATCGCGGTATTGGTTTCGTTTTCCAGAGTTTCGCCCTGTTTCCACACCTCTCCGTCTCCGAGAATATCGCCTTTGGTCTCGTCAACCGCGAGCTTGACCCGGTCACCGACACAGCTGTTGTCAAGGCTAAGGTCCGCGACATCATTTCGCTGGTCGGGCTAAGTGGCCTTGAAGACCGGGGCGTGACACAGATTTCCGGCGGCCAGCGCCAGCGCGTCGCGCTTGCCCGCACGCTGGTAACCGAGCCGAAGATGGTACTGCTCGACGAGCCGCTCGGCGCGCTCGATGCCAATCTGCGCTCGCGCATGCGCACTGAACTGCGGGCCATCCGCGAGCGCTGCGGCGTGACCTTCCTTCATGTGACGGGCAGCGAAAGCGAAGCGCTTGCCATGGGCGACACGGTGCTGGTTCTTGATCGTGGCCACATCGCCCAGACCGCTCAGTCCGATTTACTCTACAATCGCCMGGCTTCGCCCGCCGTGGCGCGCTTTCTGAATTGCTACAATCTGTTTTCCGGCGGCGTTGCAGGCGATGTCTTCGTMAGTCCGGCTGGACGATTTGCCCTCGGGGGCTTTCGTCAGGCGGCATCGCCGCCTGCCTATGCGATCCGCTACGACCGGGTCGATATCCGCGACAAGGATGCACCGGTTCAAGACGACGAGGTTCGTCTCGAAGGCAATTTCGTCGCCAGCGAATATTCCGGGGCGGCGATCAATTCTTTCTTCTCGCTCGATGATGGCCGCATGTTCGAGGTGGAATCCCATCTCAGCCGCGCCGCCCCACAGACCTATGCCGAGAAAGGCCGCTACGCGCTGGTCTGGAAGCGGGGGGATGCTCTTGTCTTTGCCTGAAAACACCCTGTCACAAACGCCCTTGCCTGTTGTGGAGAATGAGAGATGACGATGGCCGCGATTGGCGATGAAACGCAGGTCGAAACGACCGCCAAAAGAAAGCTCGCCGGCCCGGCGCTGTGGCTGCTGGCGCCCGGTGTCATCTGGATGGTGCTGTTCCTGGTGCTGCCGATCCTGATGATGGTCTATGTTTCGTTTTGGACGCAAACCACCTTCAAGATCGAGCCGACCCTGACCCTGAAGAGCTGGATCATGTTCTTCAGCAGCGAGACCTATCTGGGTGCGCTCTGGACGACGGTTCGGATCTGGCTGATCGTGCTGGTCTCGACGGTGCTCGTCGGCTATCCGGCAGCACTTTTCGTCGGCCTGTTCGTCAAGAACAAGACGATCCAGACCGTTCTTCTGGTCCTCTGCGTCATTCCCTTCTGGACCTCGTTCCTTATCCGGGTCCTGGCCTGGCGGCCGATGCTCGGCAAGGAAGGCGCCATCAACCTGATCCTGATGAAGATCGGCATCGTGCAGCAGCCGATCGAGGTTCTCTTGTTTTCCGAACTGTCGGTGATCATCGGCATGACGCAGATCTACTGCGTCTTCATGGTCGGGCCGATCGCCTTCATGCTCGGCCGTATCGATCCATCGGTGATCGAGGCCGCGCAGGATCTCGGCGCCAGCTTCGGCCGCATCTTCCGCACCATCATCCTGCCGCTGTCCATGCCGGGCGTGGTTGTCGGCGGCATCTTCGTCTCGGTCATGGTTCTCGGCGAATTCGCGACCTCTGCCGCACTGTCGGGCCGCAAGGTGAACCTGCTCGGCAACATCATCGTCACCCAGGTCGGATCGTTGAAATGGGCTTTTGCGGCGGTGGCCGGCGTGGTGCTGACGATCCTCATGGGGGCGGTGGTTGCAGCACTCCTCAGGGTCGTCGATCTCAGGAAGGAGCTCTGATCATGAACGCATCCGGCATCAAATTCGGTCTTGGCACCTATACTGCGCTCTTTCTCGTCTTCCTCTACGGTCCTCTCGTGGTTCTGGCGATCCTGTCGTTCCAGACGGGACCGGAGGGCGGGCCACAGTTTCCGATCGTCGAGTGGTCGACCTACTGGTACAAGCATCTCTTCGGCCTGACACCGCCATCACGCATCTCGCCATTGCCGATCAACGAGGCGCTGTTTCGCTCGATGGCGCTGGCGGTGATGACGATGATCGTTTCGACGGTGCTTGGCGTTTCGGCAGCCCAGGCGTTCCGCCGCAAGTTCAAGGGCTCCGGCGTCGTCTTCTATCTGATCGTCCTTGGCATGATGGTGCCCGGCATTCTCGTCGGCCTCGGCATGGCGCTGGTCGCCAATTCGCTCGGGATCGACCGTCACTGGTGGGGCACGGCCTTCGTGCTGCATGTCGTTTATACCTTCCCCTTCGCGTTTCTGGTTATGCTTGCGATCTTCAACCGCTTCGATCCGAGCGTCGAGGAGGCGGCTTGGTCGCTCGGCGTCTCGCCGGCCCGCACCTTCCGCAAGATCACCTTTCCGCTGATCTTTCCGGGCGTGCTGTCGGCCATGCTGTTTGCCTTCACACTGTCTTACGACGAGTTCTCGCGCACGCTGTTTGCGTCCGGCCGTGACCTGACGCTGCCGCTCGCCATCTACGGCACCTTCTCGGTCGAAGTGCATCCGAACGTCTTTGCCTTCGGGGTGCTGACGACGCTGTTCTCCTTCGCATTGCTGGGCACCTATGCCGTGCTGATGACGCTGTCCGTGCGCCGTGCCAAGCAGATGGCGATCCAGGAGGAAGCATGATGGTGGAGGAAATGCGCTCTGCGATCGTCACCGGTGCCGGCTCCGGTATCGGCCGTGCGATCGCGCAAAAGCTCGCCGCTGATGGATATGCGGTGATGGTCAATGATCTTTCGCCGACACGGGCCGAGGCTGTGGCACGTGAAATCCAGGCTGCGAGCGGAACGGCGGCAGCAGTTGCGGGCGACGTGTCCTCCGAGGCTGATGCTGCCGCCATCCATGCGTCCGCTCTGGCCGCGCATGGCGAGACGCACCTGCTCGTCAACAACGCTGGAATTGCTCATCAGGCGCTGTTTGAAAATCTCGAGGTCAAGGATTTCGACCGGATGTTCGCAGTCCACGTGCGCGGCACGTTCCTGATGACCAAGGCGGTGCTGCCCGCAATGCTGAAACGGGGCGAGGGCGTGATCGTCAACGTCGCATCGCAGCTCGGCCAGATCGGCGGCATCGAGCTGACCCATTATTCCGGTGCCAAGGCTGCCATCATCGGCATGACCAAGGCGTTGGCCCGCGAGGTTTCCAAACGCGGCGTGCGTGTCAATGCGGTCGCGCCGGGTCCGATCAACACGCCGCTTGTCATGGAGCTTTCGGACCACTGGCGTGCGGCAAAGAAGGCCGACCTGCCGCTCGGCCGTTTCGGCGAGCCGGAGGAAGTTGCCGAGACTGTCGCCTTTCTGGCGTCGCCGGCCGCGAGCCTGTTCGTCGGCCAGACGCTTGGGCCGAATTCCGGCGATGTGATGCTGTGAGGGAAACGAGTATGACAGAACCACCAAAACGCATTTCCATCGTCACCGGCGCCGGGATCGGCATCGGGCAGGCGACGGCCAGAGCTCTTGCTGCGCGGGGCGACCACGTCGTTGTCACCGACATTCTCGAGCAAAAGGGAACGGAGACGGCGCAGGCCATCGTGGCCGCTGGCGGGTCTGCCGAATTCAAGCTCTATGATGTACGTTCGACCGAGGCGACGCAGGCTCTGGTTGCCGATATCGAAGCCCGCCATGGGGGCATTGACGTCATCGTCGCCAATGCCGGTATCGCGCACCGCACGCCGCTTTCCGATCTCACCGACGAGAAGTGGGACCTGACCTTCGACATCGACCTCAAGGGTATTTTCCGGCTGGTTCGGGCGGCGGCACCCGGCATGCGGGCGCGCAAATCCGGCAGCATTGTCGCGCTCTCCTCGATCATGGGCATTGCCTATGGATGGGACGAGCATGTGCATTATTCCGCCGCCAAGTCCGGCGTCATCGGCCTCGTGCGGGGTCTGGCCGTGGAACTGGCCCGCGACGGTGTGCGGGTGAACGGCATCGCACCTGGATATATCCGCACGGCGCAGCTGCTGTCGGAAGAAAATTCGCTGGGTCCGGCGGGCGCTGAAAAAGCCGCCGAATTCATCCCGATGGGGCGGCTCGGCACGCCCGAGGATATCGCGGATGTCATCGCATTTCTGGCGTCGAACGACGCGAGATACATGACCGGCCAGGTGCTGGTCGTGGATGGAGGCCTCCTCGTGGGGCGCTACTGAACCGTCAGGGCCGCACGGCGGGCGTTACCGCCGCCTGCGGCCTGCGGAGAATGAAGAATGGGCCGCGATCAGACGGGGTTCGGGGAACAACAATCAACTGGAGAAGAGACATGTCCAACATGGAAATCAATCGCCGCTCCCTTCTGAAGCGGTCCGCAGGCATGATGGCGCTCGCCATGGGCGGCGGCACGCACCTTCTGTCGTCTCGCGTAGCCTTTGCCCAGGCCGCCGATCTTGCCAGCCAGAGCCTGCGCACCATCGGTCTTTCGGTGACGGTTCAGGAGCGTATTCTGGAAGAGTTCAAGAAGGCATCCGGCGTGGGCAACACGTCCGGCACGGCAGCGACCTTCCCGGATGCGCAGACCAAGATCCTGTCCGGTTCGAAGGATTACGATTGCTGGGAAATCATCGCCGAGCGTCTGCCGTCGATCGTCATGACCGACAATGTCGAGGTCATCCCGGCGGCATCGCTGAAGAACTGGGCAAACATTCGCGACGTATTCACCAAGCCGAACGACAAGTGGGATGCCAAAGCGCAGATCACCGGCCAGATCTGGGCCGACGAGGCGCAGACCACGCTCAACATGGTGCCTGCGGTCTATAACTACGATTCGATCGGCTACAATCCCGATGTGGTCAGCGCCGAAGAAGCCAATACATGGGCTGCGATCTTCGATTCCAAGTGGAAGGGCAAGTCCGGCCTCAATACCGATCCGCTGATCGCCTTCGGTCAGGCCATCATGGCCATGAACACGCTGGGTCTCTCGGATGTGAAAAACCCGGGCAACGCGACGGCGGCGGAAATCGACGAGGCTGCGGCGTTTCTGATTTCCAAGAAAAAGGAAGGCCAGTTCCGCGCTCTCTGGGGCGATTTCGGCGAACTGGTCAACCTCATGGCATCGGGCGAAATGGTCGTCTGCGACGCCTGGCAGCCGGCTGTCATGGCTGTCAAGGCCCAGGGCAAGCCCTGCAAATACGCCGTGCCGAAGGAAGGCTATCGCGGCTGGGCCATCGGCCCGACCATGATCGCCGGTACGGCCAACCGGGAAGCCGTCATCGCCTATGCCGACTATTGGCTTTCCGGCGAACCGGGCATCGCCGTCTCCGAACAGGGTTATTACTCGCCATCGACCAACATCAAGGATGTGATGGCGCCGGAAAAATATGCCTTCTGGTACGAGGGCAAGCCGTGGGCTGGCGCCGAAGAGCGCGGCATCAAGGAAGGCGATCTGCGCGATGGCGGATCGCTCGAAGAGCGCGCGGCCAACGTCGCCTACTGGCATCAGTGGCCGGATGAATACGACCATCTCATTCAGAAATGGGACGAATTCCTGAGCGCATAAGCTCTTCTCCTCCTCTTCCGGTCGTGGGGAGGAGGGGCTGAACTGCACCGGCCCTTCCCGTCAGGGGAAGGGTCACAATCAGACACATCCTTATACTGTCCGGAGCGACACTCATGATCTACGACCTCGAACTCATCAATGTCGGCAAGGTTTACGACAACGGGACACCGGCGGTCATCGATTTCAACCTGTCCGTCACCAAGGGTGAGTTTATTGCGTTTCTGGGACCATCCGGCTGCGGCAAGACGACGACGCTGCGGATGATCGCCGGCTTTGAGGGCATTTCCTCCGGCGACATGACGATCAAGGGCGTGCGGATGAACGACGTGTCGCCGCAGGGGCGGCCGACCTCGATGATCTTTCAGAGCTACGCCCTGTTTCCGCATATGACCGTCCGCCGCAATGTCGGCTATGGCCTGGAGGTCAAGGGTATGGCGAAAAGCGAGCGTGACGCCAAGGTCGATCGTATCCTCGCAACACTCGGGCTGGAGGATATTGCCGATCGCAAGCCGGACAAGTTGTCCGGCGGCCAGCGCCAGCGCATCGCGCTTGCGCGCGGCCTTGTTGTCGAACCGGATATTCTTCTGCTGGATGAGCCGCTGGGCGCGCTTGACGCCAATCTGCGCAAGGCGATCCAGAATGAGCTGAAACTGCTGCAGAAAACATTGGGCATCACGTTCATCTTCGTCACCCATGCCCAGTCTGAAGCGCTGGCATTGTCCGACCGCATCGTCGTCATGAACCAGGGCCGCATCGAGCAGATCAGCCCGCCGCACCAGCTCTATACCCGCCCGAACACGCCTTTCGTGGCGCAATTCATCGGCCGAAATACGATCTTTCAGGGCGAAGTGCAGGGCGCCCAAGGCGACAATATCGCAGTGTCCACGCCTGTGGGCATGCTGTCTGGGCGTGCCAATGGCGCCGTGCCCGGCAAGACGAAGGTCAATCTGGTCATACCCGCAGAGGCCATGGAGGTGCATGCGGCAGACGCCGGGCTGCGCGAGCGTCTCGTTAGCAATATCGGCGGTAATGTCGTCGATGCGCGAATAGAGAGGTTTGATGTGGTCGGTCACATCTCGCATCTGACGGCCAGCCTGCCGGATGGCCGCGCAGTCTCGCTCGAAGCGCATATCGACAAATATCAGCCGGAGGCCTTTCCGGTCGGGTCCGGCGTTCTTCTGTCGTGGAACCCGGCGCAAGCCACCGTCATTCCCGTTCACTGAGACGACATTTTCCAACAAGAAACTACAAGGAGACATACCATGTCGAAGGAAATCTTTTGCAGCTTCGGCGTCGACGTCGATGCAGTTGCAGGCTGGCTCGGCTCTTACGGTGGCGAGGATTCGCCGGACGATATTTCGCGCGGGCTTTTTGCCGGCGAGGTGGGCAGTCCACGCCTGCTGAAACTGTTCGACCGCTTCGGCATCAAGACGACCTGGTTCATACCCGGTCATTCGATCGAGACCTTTCCGGAGCAGATGCAGGCGGTGGCCGATGCCGGCCACGAGATCGGTATTCACGGCTATACCCATGAGAACCCGATCGCGATGACGCGCGAGCAGGAAACCGAAATTCTCGACAAGTGCATCGATCTCGTCACCAAGCTTTCCGGCAAGCGGCCGACCGGCTACGTGGCGCCGTGGTGGGAGTTTTCCAACGTCACCAATGAATTGCTTCTTGAGCGCGGCATCAAGTACGACCACTCGCTGATGCATAACGACTTCACGCCCTACTATGTGCGGGTCGGCGACAGCTGGACCAAGATCGATTATTCGAAGAAGCCGTCCGACTGGATGGTGCCGCTGAAACGCGGACAGGAAACCGACCTGATCGAAATTCCCGCTTCCTGGTATCTCGACGACTTGCCACCGATGATGTTCATCAAGAAGGCGCCGAACAGCCACGGCTTCGTCAATCCGCATGATATCGAGCAGATGTGGCGCGACCAGTTCGATTGGGTCTACCGCGAAATGGACTATGCCGTCTTCCCGATTACCATCCACCCGGACGTGGCGGGCCGGCCGCAGGTGCTGATGATGCTGGAACGGTTGTTTGCCCATATGAGCAAGCATCCGGGCGTGAAGTTCGTGACCATGAATGAAATCGCCGACGACTTTGCCAAGCGCTTTCCGCGCAAGAAGTAGGATCAAGACCCCTCCCAACCCTCCACCTTGTGGGTGGGTTGGGAGGGGTTTCTAAGTTCGGAGATAAAGCATGTGCTCGCTGTGCGGGATTCTTGGAGGCAATGAACATTGGGCCGATGCCGTGGCGCGGCCCGGCGTTTTCACGCGCAATGTCGAGCGGATCGACCGGCGGCGCGAGCGTGCCAACCGGGTGCGGGTGGCAAACCGGGTGCTGGCGGGTTTCGGCATGACGCTGTCGGACTGGCAGGGGGCATCCTTCGTGCTGTCGACGCGTACCGGTAAAAGCGAGATCATCGAAGATCTCGGTCATCTCTGGCCGGCTGCCGAGCGGCTTTCAGGCCGAATCTGCGATCCGCTGAATATCGATATCATCGAGCGGATGGAGGCGGCGCGCGATGGCGAATAGCCCGGCCTTTACTCCTGTCAACCTGCTCACCGGCTTTCTCGGCTCGGGCAAGACGACGCTGCTGAAGCGGCTGCTGACCGACCCGGCGCTGGCAGAGACGGCCGTGCTCATCAACGAGTTCGGCGAAGTCGGCCTCGATCATTATCTGCTTGAGCGGATCGACGAGACGATGGTGTTGCTGCAATCGGGATGCCTCTGCTGCACGGTTCGCGGTGAACTGGCCGATGCGCTGCGCGACCTGCATTCCAGGCGCGAGCGTGGACTCATTCCGAATTTCAAGCGCGTGGTGATCGAAAGCACCGGCCTTGCCGATCCCTTTCCCGTGCTGTCGACGCTGAAGGCCGACCCGGTGCTGCGGCATCACTTCCGGCCGGGCAACGTCATCGCGACGGTCGATGCCGTGAACGGCATGCGCCAGCTCGATACCTATATCGAATCCAACCGGCAGGCGGCGATTGCCGACCGGCTGGTGCTGACCAAGACGGACATTGCCGACGAAGCCGGGTTGACCTTTCTTCTGGAGCGGTTGCGCAGGATCAACCCCGATGCCGCGCTGCTATCGACGGCGGATGAGGCGCTCGATATTGTGGGCCTGTTCGACGAGACGCAGGAGACGCGGGGCAGTCTTGCCCAGTCGCCGAGCGGATTTTATTGCGAAACGCCAGCCATGCTGGAGACCCCCGATGGCGGCACGCATCAGGCGGCCGTCACCTCTTTCGTCATGAGCGCCGAGGGTGCTATCGACTGGACGGCCTTCGGCGTCTGGCTGACGATGCTGCTCAACCGGCACGGCGAACGGGTGTTGCGCGTGAAGGGCATCCTCAATCTGGAAGGCGAGGCACGACCAGTTGCTATTCATGGTGTCCAGCATCTGGTCCACCCGCCCACCCACAT
The DNA here is from genome assembly GCF_056397845.1 of Rhizobium sp. 05L419. Lineage (NCBI taxonomy): Bacteria > Pseudomonadati > Pseudomonadota > Alphaproteobacteria > Hyphomicrobiales > Rhizobiaceae > Rhizobium > Rhizobium sp. 05L419. The sequence goes on along the minus strand of NZ_JBFTOF010000027.1, from coordinate 45,095 downwards.
GGATGCCTGGCCATCGGATGATCGACGGTCGCATATCGTCTTTATTGTTGACGGACTCGATGCCAGTCTGCTGAAACGATCTTTCGAGACCTTCACCCTCGCACGACCGGTGCCGTCCATCACGGATGGCGCGCAGGCAGCACGACAGGACGTCCAGACCTCTTGATGAACAAGCATCAGACAGCATCGCAGTCACCTGCCACGCCTGCACTCCATCTCGAAGGCAGGCCGAAACTGCGCGTACTCGGCACTGCGATTTCCCTGCTGGAGGAACTGCGCCTGCAGGCCGAGCAGGATCTCGGAATCGACGTCACCTTCGACAATAACGACTTCCTCACGACGCAGCACAAGGCAGCGCAGGAGCCTGGAAGCTACGACATTTACGACCAGTGTTTCCACAATCTGGATATCGTCTGGTACTGGCGCGCCGTGCAGCCGATCAGCACCGAGCGGATCAAGCTGTGGTCCGAGATCAACGATCTCACCAAGACCGGGCATATCGGGCCCAACGCGCGGCTGGGGCAGGGCGATGTGCCGGCCAAGAAGCTGTTCGTCCAGTCCAACCTTGCGCTCGGCGATACGCCATCGCCGCGCATTTCGATGTTGCCGACGACGCACAATTTCGACAGTTTCGCCTACCGTACTGACGTGGTGAAGCATACCGTCGAGATGAACTCCTGGGCCTCGCTGCTGAACGAGAAATGGGCGGGCCGCGTCTCCTTGGTCGATGAGCCGGCCATCGGCATTTTCGATGCGGCGCTGGCCGCGCAGGCCGCCGGGCTGATGTCGTTCAACAATATCGGCAATATGACGGTGGCCGAAATCGATCGGCTGATCGATCTGCTGGAAGCACGCAAGAAGGACGGTTTCTTCCGGGAGTTCTGGCGAACGGCAGAGGATGCCGCTCGGTTGATGGTCGATGGTGAAACCGATGTACAGAGCATGTGGTCGACGGGGATTAACATTCTGAACGGGCAGGGTATTCCGGTCGAGCAGGCGGTCCCTGTCGAGGGCTATCGTGCCTGGCATGGCGGTCTGTGCCTGTCGAAAGATCTGAGCGGCCGCATGCTCGACGTCGCCTACGAGTATCTCAACTGGTGGATTTCGGGATGGCCCGGCTCAGTCGTTGCCCGTCAAGGCTATTACATCTCGACGCCGCAGCGTTCCCGGCAGTTCATGACACCGGCAGAGTGGGATTACTGGTACGAAGGCTTGCCGGCTGCGACCGACCTTCCGGGACCGGATGGATCGGTGCGGATCAGCAAGGGACGCGTCAGGGCTGGCGGTTCCTACTGGCAAAGAGCCAACTGCATTGCCGTGTGGAACACGACAATGGATGAACACAATTATCTGGTTCGCCGCTGGATGCAGCTCGTCGGACGATAGAAGAGGGAACGATGGCCCAGAGCAATCGTGGAAAAACCGTCGCCCAGCTTTCCGTGCTGATCCAGAGCGGCGCGCTCGATCCTGTCGCGCTGACCGAGGAAACATTCGCCACCATTCGCTCCAGTGATGATCAGTCGATCTTTGTCAGCCTGCTGGAAGAGCGGGCTCTGCTGGAGGCATCGGCGTCCTCGAAGCGGATCAGGGAGGGCCGCTCGCTTGGCCGGCTCGATGGTATTCCCGTTGCCTGGAAGGACCTCTTCGATATCGAGGGCATTGCAACGACAGCCGGATCGGCAGTCTTGAAACAGTCTGTGCCAGCCACTCACGACGCCGATGTGGTCGCGGCTCTCGCCGGTGCCGGCATGGTCAGTATCGGCCGGGTCAATATGAGCGAATTTGCCTTTTCCGGTCTCGGCATCAACCCGCATTACGGAACGCCTGAAAATCCGGCCTCAACCGATGGCGCGCGGCTGCCCGGCGGGTCCTCGTCGGGCTCCGGCGTTGTTGTGGCCGCGGGGCTCGTGCCGGTTTCGATCGGGAGCGACACCGGTGGATCGGTGCGCATTCCGGCCGCCTTCAACGGTATTGTTGGCTACAAGGCTACGCGGGGCCGCTATTCCATGCGCGGTGTTTTTCCGCTGTCGAAAAGCCTCGATTCACTCGGCCCGCTTTGCCGCACCGTGCAGGATGCCGTGTGGATCGATGCGGCGATGCGTGGTCTTAGCGCGCCCGACGTTCGTCGCGGCTCGGTGGAAGGTCTGTCGCTGGTGATTCCCGAAACCATCGTGTTCGACGATGCGGAAGAGGGCGTCATCTCCGCCTTTGAAACGGCTTTGAAGCGCCTGGAAAAATCCGGAGCCAAAATTCGCCGGCAGGCCTTTCCGGCCTATGCTGGGATATTCGCGCTGATGGCAAAACATGGCCCGCTGGTAACGGCGGAAGCCTTTGCGACGCACGAGGAACGCCTGGCGGGGCCGCAGGCAGTGGGTATGGATCCCCGCGTGGTTACCCGCGCGCGCCTGGGTGAACAGATCACCTTGACGGGCTATATTGAGACGCTCGCCGCACGTGAGCGGCTGAAGGCGGAATTTGCCTCAAACATCGGACCGGGTGAACTGGTGGCGTCACCGACCTTGCCGCATGTGGCGCCCTTGACCGCACCGCTTTTGCGCGATGACGAACTCTTCGTGAAAACCAATGCCAAGACATTGCGCAACACGCTGATCGGCAACTTCCTCGACGGCTGCGGCGTCTCGATCCCCTGTGGCGCCGGCGATGCCAGCATGCCGGTCGGCCTGTTGCTCTCCGGATTGCCAAATGGTGACGAGCATCTGCTTTCGATCGCGCTGGCCACAGAAGAAACCATACGATAGCTCCAATCTGACTGTGCTATTCTTGCTGATTGCCGAAGCACTCGGTCTCGAGTGACTTCGCGCGGACTACCTCTAGCGTGATGCTCCGCGCTTGCGTGTATGCGGTTGGCACCTCAGAAAGGTCGCGTAGCGGACGAGCACCCTCTAGTTTCTGATGGTCTTCGCTGGCTGCCAGGTGCCTTCGGGTAGAAGAGGCGATGTCGTCTTGAACGTATGTGAGGCGTAGCGCTGCATGAATTTTCCAGACGCTTGTAGCAGATTTCGGCAGGGAGAGCCTTCGGTGCTGAGCCACAGGCGACAATCTGTCGCCGATCATATGCAAAACCCCTATATTTCTGTTTTGCGTATGATTGACGGATGCCTTCGCTGGATGATTACATCGAAAACAAACTGATGAGCGGGTACTCGACGTTTACCCGTGAAGATGCATTGGCGCAGCTCTCGCTGAAGCCTGAAGCCTGAAGCCTGAAGCCTGAAGCCTTTACCGCGGCTTTGACGCGACAAATCTCCAGGAAAAGATTAGCCAATCCGCGGCACGGATTCTATATCATCCTGCGGCCTGAAGATAGAACTGCCGGCGCTCCAGATCCTGCGCGCTGGATCGATCCCTTGATGAAATATCTCGGCACTGACTACCGCATATCCCTTCTGCGCGCGGCGGCCATGCATGGTTCTTCGCACCAGGCAGCAATGGTGTTTCAAGTTGTCGTGCCGCAGCAGTTCCGATCGATTATCATTGGGCGCCACCGGATCCAGTTCATCTATTTGGCGCCGAGTATCTTCAGCGCTACCAACCAAAAAGATTGGCTGACGTCCCTCAAGACGGACACTGGATACGCTCAAACTGCAGGTGTGGAGTTAACGCTCCTGGACTGTATCCGTTGTTTTAAGCGGGCTACGGGCATCAATTGTGTGGCCCAGATCGCGAAGGATATCGGCGACCGCGCGAATCCTAGGAAATTGGCATCAGTCGCGCAGCATTTCGAAAACACTTCGGTCCGACGACTCGGTTACCTGCTCGATTTGTCAAACCACAAAAAACAGGCCGAGGCGTTGCAATCATTTGCTCAGCGAAGCGACAAATATGCGCCGCTCGACCCGTCTGTAAGGCCGCTAATTGAGGGCCTTTCATTCTCCGAAGCAAGAGATGATCGGTGGCGTCTCAACATCAATGAAAACGTGGCGGCCTATAATGTGCTGCGGTGGACGCGGTAGTACGCTGGTCTGAGCGTTGCCGGGTTATCCTACCTGTTTCGCCCGCAATTTCTCCTGCATGCCGGCCAGCAGGTAACTTAGCCCGCTCTCGAACACGGCTTCAGTGTTGACCGTTCCAACCCTGTGGAAGGTCTCAAGGGCTTTTGCGAGCAGGGGGAACGGCGCCAGTTCCGCCACGAAGTCGGTATTGGGCGCGTTTTGGTCCATCTGTTCCCGTTCGCGCTCTCCTTGTTCTTCAAGAACATAACCGACCACATAGCGCGTGACGCAAATGGCGATCCCAAACGCCTCCTCTGCGGAAAATCCAGTATCGACATAGAGCTGCAAGACCTTTTCCGCATCGGCAAATTCGGCGACGGAAGGCCGTGTGCCTACGGTCAGCCGTGCGCCATCGCGCACGGTGAGCAGCGTCTTGCGAATGCTACGGGCATTGGCCAGCGTGAACGTCACCCAATCCTGTCCGGGTTTCGGCAGGCGATCGCTGTGATAGCGCAGCAGCATCTCGGAATTGATGGCGTCGAGCAATTCCGACTTGTTGCGGAAGTGCCAGTAGAGCGCCGGCTGCTGGACGCCCAGCCGCTCTGCAAGCCTGCGGGTGGACAGCTTGTCTATGCCCACCTCGTCCAGCAGCAGCAGGGCCTCATCGATAATGCGATCACGTCCGATAGCCATAATTAGAACACCTATTGACTTATCATCGATAAGGGAGCTTATCACCGATAAATTTATCACTGATAAAGCTTATCGGGACGTCCCAGCATGAACAAGGCCCTAATCGTTATTCTTTCAACCATTGCCCTGGATGCCATTGGCGCAGGCTTGATCTTTCCCATCCTGCCGGACCTGCTGGTCGAGGTGACAGGCGGCGGCGACATCGGATTGCTCTATGGGATCATGCTGGCGGTCTATGCCATCATGCAATTTGTCTTCTCGCCGGTCCTTGGTGCACTCAGTGATCGGTTTGGCCGGCGCCCGGTTTTGCTGTTCTCTTTGGCTGGCACCCTGCTCGATTACCTCGTCATGGCACTTTCCCCGCTCGGCTGGGTGCTCGTGGTGGGGCGGGCCATGGCGGGGATAAGCAGCGCCAATATGGCGGTGGCAAGCGCCTACATCACCGACATCACCCCAGCCGAGCAGCGTGCGCGGCGGTTTGGGACGGTTGGCGCCGTGATGAGCCTGGGCTTTATCATCGGTCCCGTCATCGGCGGCGTCATGGGCGCGTGGTGGCTCCGCTCGCCGTTTCTTGTGGCAGCCCTATTCAATGGCCTCAACCTGCTGATCGCGCTGTTTGTCCTGCCGGAAAGTCGAAAGGCTAGTCCGGGCAAGTTCGCGTTCAAGGAACTCAATCCGCTGGCGCCATTGGTGTGGCTTTGGAATTTCAAGCCGCTCCTACCACTTGTAGCCGTCTCTGTCGTATTCGGTCTGGTGGCAGCCATACCGGGAACAATCTGGGTGCTCTATGGCGCAGAACGGTTCGGATGGGATTCGGTGCATATGGGCCTGTCACTGTCGGCTTTCGGCATCAGCGGCGCCCTGGCGCAGGCCTTTCTCGTCGGACCGCTGTCGCGCCGCTTTGGTGACCTGGGCACGTTGATGATCGGCATTGCCTTCGACATGCTGGCATATGTGCTGATGGCCTTCGCCGACCAGAGCTGGATGGGTTACGCGGTAGCGCCTCTGTTTGCATTGGGCGGCGTTGCCATGCCGGCGCTGCAATCGCTGGTGACCAGCCGCGTGAGCGATGACCAGCAGGGCCAGTTGCAGGGTGTGCTGGCCAGCCTGATGAGCCTGGCAGGCATAGTGGGGCCGGTGCTGACCACTGCAGTGTTCTTTTCGACCAAAAGCATCTGGATCGGCACGATATGGCTGGTGGGTGCAGCACTTTATCTTCTCGCCTCGCCGCTTTTCGCAACGGTAAAGGCCCCGAAGGCCGTGGCAGCGTAGAGTCTCCAGACTGCAAAGCGCCCGCATAATGGTCATCGAGCCACTGGCCGCCGTTGCTGCAAAGCGGACATGACGCAGTGACAACGCGGGTCGCAGTTGCGCCAAGCCGCCATTCCGCCCCATGCGGGTGATTAGATCACGAATTCCTCGTCGTACGTCTGCGGCTCGGGAACGACCGTAACCTCCACCGGAACGATCCAATTGGCCGCGTAGCTCTCGCAGTCGGAACGCTGGAGGTCGGGCTGCACGCACCCCGCCCCATCGATCGCGCGACATCGCAGTTTATATCGCCCCACTTCTTCAGGGGTCCACATGTACTCCCACAAGCGCCATGCAAAGGGACGTTCTGTTTCGAGGAGCCTTCCCTCGCGCCAGCCCCTACCATCTCCGGTGCAGACCTGCACCTGCCGGATAACAGCCTCTCCGCTCCAGGCGGCTCCGAAAATCCGATACGGTTGGCAGGCGATGAGACGCGCCCCCTGCACGGGACGCGCGATCTGCGCTTTGACCTCCATCTCCGCGAGGGGGACCAGCCTGGGTTCCCCGAGGCTGCGCTCCCAACGGAAATAGTCGCGCGCCTGCCAGTAGCCAAGGAACGGTTGTTCCACAACCGTGATATGCGTGATCCACTTGACCCAAGCCATGCCGAACCAGCCACCCACGACCGCGCGTAGCGGGTAGCCGTGATCGCGCGTCAACGGCTCCTCGTTCATCGAATAGGCAAGGATCGTGCTGTCAGCGATGGCCTTCTCAAGCGGTAAGCTGCGCGCAAAAGCGATGGGGCCGGGAGAAGCCGTTTTCCTGTTCGTGTCGACGACGCCGCTGTCTGCGCCTACGAGCAGAACCTCACGTGCGGTCCGCTTAACGCCCGCCATTTCCAAAATCTCGCGCAGAAGAACACCTGTCCACGCGGCATTGCCGACGGCTCCGTTCTGCCACTACAACCCCTCCTTCGCTGGCACATAGTAGACGCGGCCGTTCCCTGCGCACTCGACGACGGCGGTGAAAGTCGTGCTCCGCATCGCCTTGATGCTGTCGAGGTCAAGTTCGATCGGCCGCTCCACCGCCCCGCCAACGCGCAATCTCCAGTCTCGCGCATCGAGGTCTGGCGAGGGGAAATGGTTTCGCACGAAGAACAGCTCGGTTGGGATCAGCCAATCGGAGAGCGACGCAAACGGAAACTCGGTGTTTTGTGGGGATTTCTGTCGAACTATTAGACTGGGTTGCTCTGGTGTCGGCATAGTCCTCGTCTCCCCTTCCAAGAGCACAACGTTGGCACTCGGTCGCGCGAATTCCGGTTCGATCACACGGCCCCTCGCTGTGCGTCTGTTGCGTTCCGCCTTCGGCCGCATTCTAGCACATAGCGCACGTTCCTCGGATCGACCTCGAACGGCAGCAAAGGGCCCGAATGCTGCTATAGGCCCACGTCGCTTTCGCGCCCGCTTGTCGTTCAGGCACTACCGCTGGAGAAGACCAGCAACATATTGTTGGTAGGCATCTCGATCGTCTCGCGGAGATTAAGTCCAGCGGCCTCACCCACTTGTTCAAGATCAGCGATATCACGCACACCCCAGGATGGGTTGCGCTCCTTTAGAGCCGCGTCGAAAGCAGCGTTCGAGGGGGCGTTGTGTGCCCCGTCGCGCATGAATGGGCCGTAGAGAAGAAGAAGCCCACCAGCGTGAAGCAAACGGCCAGCTCCTGCGAACAATCCTAAGCTTGCCGCCCATGGCGCGATGTGGATCATATTGATCGACACGATGGCGCCAAAATGCCCCGTTTGTTCGACGCCCCATTGTCCTGAGCACACATCAATATCCCGCGGTGCCAGCACATTCTTCAGCCCTGCAAATTTGATCCAGCTAGACGTGCTGGTGCGGGCGTCGACATCCGGATCGCTCGGCTGCCAGGTGAGGTTGGGCATTGCTCCCGCAAAACACACGGCGTGCTCGCCGGTCCCGCATCCAATCTCCAGCACGGCGCCACGTGTTGGAAGGACACGTTTTAGGACCGCGAGGATCGGCGCCGAATTTCGCGCAACGGAAGGTGAGAACATGCGCTGGTCGGCGCTTACGTCGCGCTGTTCCAGCGCAACAGCCGAACGGTCCTTCTTCTCTGGGGGCATTGGCCTTGAATCCCCTTTGGGCGATGTCTCCCACCTTATAGCTGAAATGATGGGACTGAAACCAAGGATTTCGGACTTACGAAGGGGGTCGTCGGCGCGTGCGTTCGTCCGAGGGCGACCGAACGTCCACTTCGCGTCAGATCACGCGCCCGCCAGGCTCAAGGTCTGCTTTCGAAAATCGGAGCCCGGAAGCCGACCGACGGGTTCCTGCATGAGAGGCTTTCGTACGCCTGACGGCACCCGAAACCCTTCACCAAATCGGTCATTGGCCGAGCCGATGAGCCGATGTCCGCCACTGGGAATTTGAGGCGGGGGCTTTGGTAACAACAGGGTCGTTGGTTCCGATCTCTTCAAGGCGACAACCTCACGGCACCTGCGCCCCACTCACCGCAACATAAACCGCATAAATCGACCGCGTCGCCGCAATAAACAGCCGGTTGCGTCTGGGCCCCCCGAAGGTGAGGTTGGCGACGGTTTGCGGTATACGGATCTTGCCGATCAGTTTGCCCGTCGGGTCGAAGCAATGGACGCCATCGCCGGCACTCGACCAGAGGTTCCCGTTCACGTCGGTGCGGATGCCGTCCGGAATGCCGGTGTCGATGAGGCAGAAGACGCGGCCGTTGGTGAGCCTGCTGCCGTCGATCACGTCGAAGGCGCGGATGTGGCGCGGCAGGCTTTCGTCATGGCTTGCCGCCGAATCCGCCACGTAGAGAATGGTCTCGTCGGGGGAGAAGGCGAGGCCGTTCGGCTGGGTGAAATCCTTGACAACGGCCGCGAGCGCGCCGGTCGCCGGGTCGAGCCGGTAGACGTTGCGGGTCGGCTGCTCCGGCACGGCGCGATAGCCTTCATAGTCCGACATGATGCCGTAGGTCGGATCGGTAAACCAGATCGTGCCGTCTGATTTCACCACCACGTCGTTCGGCGAATTGAGCCTGGCACCCTCGAAACGGTCGGCAAGCATGGTGATCGAGCCGTCGATCTCGGTGCGGGTGACTTGGCGCGTCCCATGTTCGCATGAGATCAGCCGGCCCTGCCGGTCGCGCGTGTGGCCGTTGGCGAAGTTGGAGGGTTGCCGGTAGACGGAGACGCCGCTCTCCGGCGTCCATCGCAGCATGCGCTGGTTGGGAATGTCGCTCCACACTAGCTGGTTGGCGTCGTTAAACCAGACAGGACCCTCCGCCCAGCGGCAGCCGGAGTAGAGTTCGTCGAGACCGGCGCTCGTGACGATCATCTGCCGGAAGCGCGGGTCGTGGATTTCGTAGATAGTGGCCTCGTCCATGGCGGTCTTCCCGTTTATCGCATGCCGGCCCGGCGGCCGCCGGCGAGCATGATGACGCTGATGATGATGAGGCCGGTCATGATGAGGCGGATGCCCGCGCCGACCCCGTAGGTATTGAGCATGGAGACGACCAGGAACATGAAGAGCGATGCGCCCCAGATGCCCGGCACATTGGAATCGCCGCCGGCGACTGCCGTGCCGCCGATCACGACGACAGCGATCGACATCAAGAGATATTCCGAGCCCATGTTGAGCGCCGCGCCGCCGGAGAAGCAGGCGAGCAGATAACCCGCGACCGATGCGAGCACGGCGCAGAAGAGATAGGTGACGAAACGCGTGCCGTCGACCGGAATGCCCGCCATGCGCGCCGCCGGCATGCTCTGGCCAATCGCCGAGATCCAGCGCCCGTAAATGGTTTTTTCGAGCAGGAACCAGGCGAGGAGCGAGATGAGGAGTGCGACGATCGCCACATTCGGCACGCCGAGCGTGTTCGACGTGGTGAATTCGGCCAGCAGGCTCGGCGGCTTGATGCGCAATCCCCGGTTCGTCCAGATCGCGGCGGACTGCACGATGAAGCTCATGGACAGCGTGGCGATGATCGGCGGAATGCGCAGCGCCTTGATGAGCGCATAATTGCCAAGGCCGACGACAAGGCCGATGACGATGGCAACGAGAAGACCGGGCAGGATCATGCCATTTTCGACATTCATCAGCTTCAGCGCCACGGTGCCGGCAAGCGTCATGGTGGCGGGAACCGAGAGATCGATGTTGCCGGGACCAAGGGTGATGACGAACATCTGTCCGAGGCCGACGACGACCGAGAAGGCGGCGAAGGTGAGGGCTGCCTGCGACAGGCCAAGCGTGCTCGCCCCGAGCGTCACCATGATCGTCAGGAACCAGACGATGAAGGCGGCAAGCCACGACCAGATCCAGGGTTTTCCGAAAAGTCGAAGCATCAGGGTCATCGGCGTTTCTCCCGCTTCTCAACGCGGTTCAGCATCAAACGGAGCGCCAGCACAATGATCAGGATTGCGCCCTGAGCCCCGATCTGCCAGTCCGGCGAGATGCGCAGGAAGGACAGGAACGAGCCGGCGAGCGTCAGCGTCAGCGCGCCGATGACGGCGCCGACAGGGGAGACGCGGCCGCCGATGAACTCGCCGCCGCCGAGGATGACGCCGGCAATCGACAGCAGCGTGTAGCGCAGCGCGATATTGGCATCGGCCGAGGTGGTCAGGCCGACGAGGGCGATACCGGCGAGCACCGCGAAAAAGCCGGCAAGTCCATAGGCGGTGGCGCGCGCCCCGACAATCGACCAGCCGGCGCGCTCGACCGAGCGCTGGTTGCCGCCGATGCCGCGGATCAGCACGCCGAGCGAGGAGCGCATGACGAGGAGATGGGCGACGATGGCGATGGTGATGCTGGCGACGATCGCCATCGGCGCCAACGGCGGCTTGACGGTCATCAGCCAGCGCACCCAGTCCGGCGCTTGGCCGCCCGGTGCGGGCAGCAGCAACACGGCAAGGCCGCCCCAGACGAAGCTCATGCCAAGAGTAACGACGATGGAGGGCAGATTGCGCAGATGGATGACGACGCCGAGCGCCGCATAGGTGGCGATCGCGCCGGCAAGGATCAGGATGCCGATCACCGGGGCATCCCGCAGAAAGGTCGCGGTGACGCAGGCGACGAAGCTGACGAAGGTGCCCATCGAGAGATCGAGATCGTTGACCGCCATCACCAGCATCTGGGCGATCGTCGCGAGCGCGATGGGCACAGCCAGATTGAACAGCAGGTTGAGCCCGACATAGCTCATGGCGCGCGGCTGCAGCCAGAAGACGGCGGCGAGCAGCAGCGTCAGCGACAAGGCGGGAATGGCAAGACGCAGGGCGTCGGACGACAGCCGGAACGTCATGCGGCGATCCCTTCGAAGGAGGCGGCGATGATACTCGTCTCGTTGACGGCGTCACCGGCGAGTTCGGCCGTGATGCGGCCTTCGCGGAAAACGTAGACGCGGTCGCAGAGGCGGACCTCGTCCATTTCGGTCGAGTACCAGATGAAGGTGCGGCCGTGCGCTGCTTCCTCGCGGATGATGGCGTAGACCTCCTGCTTGGTCCCGACGTCAACGCCGCGCATCGGATCGTCCATCAGCACAACAGGTGCGCGCGTCGCAAGGGCGCGGGCAAAGAGCACCTTCTGCTGGTTGCCGCCAGAAAGCGACAGGATGCGGTTGGTCATATCGGGCGTGCGGATCTCGATCCGCCGCTTCCAGTCGGCGCCTTTCGTCTCTTCCTCGTTTGCAAGGATGAGTCCGCGCCGGGACAGATCGCCAAGCGAGGCGATGGAGAAGTTGCGCAGGATGCTCCAAAGCTCGAAAACGCCGTTGAGGCGGCGGTCGCCGGCAACGAAGGTGACGAGCGGATCGCGCTCGGGCAGCCAGTTGCCGGACTGGGCGGCATGCAGGGCGAGCAGCAACTCGGTCTGCCCGTGGCCGGCCAGTCCCGCCAGTCCGATGATCTCACCCTTGCGCGCCGCGAAGGGCAGGCCCTTCGTCCGATGCGACAGAATGAGCGGCGCAGTGGATTGTTCGCGCGCCGAGCGCTGCCCCGTCTCTTCCTTGGCAACGGTGCCCATGGCTTCCACGAGCCCGTGATGGTCGAAGCCCTCCGCCGGACGTTCGGCGACGACACGGCCGTCCTTCATGACGACGATGCGGTCGGAGGTTTCGAGGATCTCGTGCAGGATATGCGAGATGAAGATGACGGAGCCGCCGGTGGCGATGAAGCGGCGGACATGGTCGAGCATCTGGCGGGCAAGACTGGCATCGAGCGACGAAGTGGGTTCGTCGAGGATCACCAGCCGCGGCGGGGTGCCGGCGTCGGAAAAAGCCATGGCGATCTCGACCATCTGCCGCTCGGCGATCGAAAGATCGCCCACAGCCCGGCCGCTGTCGATGCCATGGCTGGGAAAGACGGTGTCGAGGCTCTTCTCGATGATGTTTGCGGCGCGCCTGCGCCAGCCGAAGCCGCCGAGATCGCGATGCATGATGCGCGTGTTCTCGACGATGGAGAGGTTAGGGCAGAGCGAAAGCTCCTGGAAGACGCAGCGCACGCCGCGGGCACGCGCCGCGTTGATGCCATAGCGCTCCAGCCGTTCGCCGTCGCTCGCCACGCTTCCTTCATGCGGTGTGAGGCCGCCATTGATGACGCTGACGATCGTTGATTTGCCGGCGCCATTGTGGCCGACGAGCCCGACGCATTCGCCCGGCATGACCCGGAGCGTCGCGCCGTCGAGCGCCCTGACCGCGCCGAAGCTCACCTTGGCGCCATCGACGGCGATCACCGCCTTCAAAACCTCATCCATGCTGCCCGCCATGCCTGCTCGTAAAGGATGCCGCGCGGCCATTTGCGGCCGCGCGGCAGTCGCCGGGAGATTTACTTTGCCGACTCGATGACCTTGATTGCGTCTGCCTGCGTGTATTCCACGTTGGCGACGCCGCCGGCCTGGGTATTGGCGAGATTGGTTTCGAGATTGTCCTGGTCGATGCGCAGGAAGGGCACGACGAGGTCCTTCTTGACCTGCTTGCCGTCGAGGATCTGCTGGGCGACCCAGAAGGCGAGCGTGGAGACGCCGGGCGCGATGGACACGGACATGGTCTCATAGCCCTTGGCTTCCTTCTGCTCCTTCCACCACTTCAACTCGTCTTCGCGGTTGCCCATGATGATGGTCGGCATCTTCCGGTCGGTGGCGGCAATCGCCTGTGCGGCGCCATAACCGTCACCGCCCTGCGTCACCACGCCGGCGATATCGGGCAGGCTCGGCAGGATGCCGGCAACCGCCTTCTGCGCCACGTCCTGCGCCCAGTCCCCGTGAACCGAGCCGACGACCTTGAACTGCGGGAACTGCTTGACGCCGTCGTGGATACCCGCCGAGATCTCGTCATCGACGAAGACACCGGCAAGGCCTCGGATCTCGAGCAGGTTGCCGCCGGCCGGAAGTTTCTTCGACAGGTACTCGACCTCGCTGCGGCCCATTTCCTTGAAGTTGACGGCGATGCGCCAGGCGCAGGGTTCGGTCACGATGCCGTCGAAGGAAACGACGGTGATGCCGGCGTCGCAGGCTTCCTTGACCGCGCCGTTCAGCGCCGTCGGCGAGGCGGCGTTTAGCACGATCGCGTCATAGCCCTGCAGGATCATGTTCTGGATCTGCGCCGCCTGTTCCGTGGCCTGGTTCTCGGCGGTGGTGAAAGGATCGGCTGCGGCGACGACGCCGGCCTTCACGGCTTCGCCCGTCACCTTGCCCCAGCTCGTCAGCATGGCCTGGCGCCACGAGTTGCCGGCATAGTTGTTGGAAAGGGCGATTTTCTTCGCCGACGTGTCGGCAAAGGCGGAAACGGGCATCGCGGCGCAAGCAATAGCAGCCGATGCCAAAAGCATCTTTCGGATTGTCATATCTTCCTCCCTGATGATCGCGCCGGTCGGCGGATCGCTTCACTCCTGCCGGCTCAATCGAGCTCGAGTGAAAATTGTTCTTGCACTGAGCTTCCTCCTCTCAGTAAGGGCAGGATGCGGGAGATCGACCGGCCTGTACAGGGGCAAGGCAGCAAGTCGTTTGCGGGTTTTGCGCAACAAGCTGCGGGTTTACGCAAGACGGCGGTGCTTTCGCGGGCGCTTACTATGAAGAGATCGCGGCGGGTTGAGGAGCCTGCCGCCGCCTCGGGGAGGAACTACAATGCTGCATCTCGCACCCGCAGTCATGTTCGACCATTATCTCGGCATTTCCCGGCTGCTTGCGGGTCAGCTCGACTTCCGCTCGGCGATCCGCTCCGTCGCGGCCGAGGTCGCCCATATCATCCCGCACGACCATCTCGATGTCTGCGTACTGCTTGAGGGCGGCAACTACCACACGGCCTATGAGACTGGCATCGAGACCGCCTGGGGCGACCTTGCCGGCGCGCCTGTGGTCAACAGCCCCATCCGCTCGCTGCTCCGGGGCGAGGTGGACTTTCTGTTGGCGGACGACGCCATGACCGACCCGCGTTTCCACTTCGAGGGCGCGTTCAAGCGGCCGATCGTCGAACAGTCGCTGCGAAGTCGCCTGCATGTGCCGATGAAAGTGCAGGGCACGATCATCGCCGCACTCTCCTGTTCGTCGCAAACGGCCGGCGTCTATACGATGGAGGATATCGAACGCGCTCGCATCATTGCCGACCTGCTGACGCCCTATTTCTACGCACTGCAGGCGGCCGAGCAGGCGCAACGCTCGGCGATCGTCGAGGCCGAAGCCCGCGCCCGCGAGGAGGGCTTGCGGCAAGGCGCGCTGAAGCTGACCGAAGCGCTGGAGCAGGAACGCCAGCGGATCGGCATGGACCTGCACGACCAGACGCTCGCCGACCTGACCCGGCTCGCCCGCCGGATCGATCGGCTGTCGCGCAACGGCGAGGTGGCGCCCGAGGCGCTGGAGCCCGTCTCCCGTTCGCTGCAGCATTGCATGCAGGATCTGCGGCAGATCATCGAACAGGCAAAACCCTCCGTGCTCCAGCTCTTCGGCCTCGCCCAAGCGATCGAGCATCATCTCGACCGATCGACCCGCGACACCGGATCGGCCATCGAATGGGGCCTCGTCGACGAGACGCATGGGGCGCTGGAGCGACTGGAACCGACGGTCAGCGTCGCGCTGTTCCGGATCGCGCAGGAAGCGATCAACAATGCAGTGCGCCATGCCGCGCCGCTTGCCGTCACGGTTCGGCTCGAGGCTGAAGACGAGCGGCTGTCGATCGAAATCTCCGACGACGGCACCGGGCTCGCGAAGGCACGGGGACGGATCGGCGGCGGCATCGACAATATGAAGACCCGGGCGCGGCTGATTTCGGCGCGCTTCACGACCGGGCCAGGCCACAACAATCGCGGGACTGTGGTGCGCGTCGTGCTGCCGCTCGACCCGCACGACCCGGCGAGCGAGCCGAACTAAGGAGATGGGCGCAATGAAGGTTCTGATCGTCGAGGACGACCCACTGCACCGGTCCTATCTGCACGAGGCTGTTAACGCGGCCCTGCCGGAATGCGACACGGTGATCGAGGCGGAGAACGGAACCGTCGGCGAGAAGCTCGCCCGCGACCACAAGTCGGCGCATATCGTCATGGACCTGCAGATGGCGAACCGCAACGGCATCGAGGCGGCGCGCACCATCTGGAAGGAGCGGCCGGAGACCCGCATCCTGTTCTGGTCGAATTATTCGGACGAGGCCTATGTGCGCGGCGTCTCGCGGATCGTGCCGGATGGTGCGGCCTATGGCTATGTGCTGAAATCCGCCTCCGACGAGCGGCTGAAGCTTGCGCTGCGTTCGATCTTCATCGAGAGCCAGTGCGTCATCGACCGCGAGGTGCGGGGCCTGCAGCAAAAAAGCCTCGGTCAGACGAACGGCTTCACCGATTCCGAATACGAGATCCTCGTCGATATCGCGCTCGGCCTGACCGACCGGGCCATCGCCAAACGCCGGGGCCTGTCGCTGCGCAGCGTGCAGAACCGCCTGCAGCAGCTCTACGACAAACTCGATGTCTACCAGAGCGCCGGCGACGACCACGAGGACGGCCGGTTCAATCTCCGCGCCCGCGCCGTCACCGTCGCTTTCCTGCGCAAACTGCTGAACTACAGCGCCCTGGAGCGGGCCGAGGCGGAGCTGCAGGAATGGCTAGATGGAAAGTAGGTTCCGAGACACCACCGGAGATCGATCGAATGCCAGAGCCGGTGCCGACGCTAGAGATGAGGAGCAACAGCGGGGCAAGGATTATGCAATCTGTTATAACATAACATGCGAATGCTGAAGACGAGATTTTGAACTCCCAGCCTCCTCCCGGGGCACCTCGGCTGCCGTCGCACAGGTCTCGGCGGCAGCCACTTTTCTCGGGGGCATGGTTTCTACCGAGACTTCAATGCTGGCACCCGGCACCACACCTGCCGCCGACCGTGGCGCGACTGAGTGCGATTTTTGTCATGAAGGAATGGATACTCTCGCCACTTGAAAAGACCTGCCTTCGGTGGATTTCTCGAGGCCGGACCGTCGCCGAAATCGCTTTGCTGGAGGGCATGAGCATCGGCGATATCGAGACCTGCCTGCAAAGTGCGATGGTCGCGTCGGACGCAAAATCAATGGCGGAGGCACTTCAGAAAATGAACCTTTCCGATTGATCGGCAAGGTTCGCGCCGACGCTCTTGCCGCTGAAGAAGCGGTGGACCCGGAGTTGCTCGGCGTCGCGCTGACGATTCCGGCAATGACGGCACGGGAAACAGGTTTACACCACAGACGTCATCGCCCAACCCTTCAACCTGGTTTCGAAAACAGGGCTCATAGCCATCCGTATTTTATTCGGGTGGCCGCATCCCTGAGCCACCGCCCGGTCTGGGCGGCCGCGCTCTTTGCCGAGGGCACGGAGCCGGCCCGCGTCCGTCTCTGCCGATCCCGGTAACGATCGCTTGCCCAGCGGCTGCTCACGCATCCGGCACCGAGGCCCGTTGCGGGCCGCGTTGTTGTTTCCGCCACGTGACATCGCCGGCCACGCCGCTTGACCCCGGCCACGGCCGTGGGCGGGCATTTGCCTATCCCAATCTTCGAGTGGAAATAACCATGGCTGACGAACGCCAGAATCTTGTCGTTGAAGGCGTCGACTTGGCAATCCGTGTCATGGCACTGTCGGACTCCACGTTCGGGGGGCGACGCATCGCCTCTCTCGAAAGAATAGTTGTTCGCGCCACTCGGTGCGGTGTCTCGGCTTGAGCACCCCCTCGATGGGTTCGAGGATGAACGGAAGCAGTGCTCAGCTTGCTGTGGATGTCGAAATGGAGACCAACGCAGCAGTTGCATAGCTGCATTGCACAAAAAATGTTTTCCAATTGGTCAAAAAAGAAGCATAACGCTCGCAGCTGATGCACATGGCGGTCTCCTCCCAGTTCCGCCGCAGCAGCTGTTCCCCTCTGGAGGTCAAAGATCTCCACACTTCATGGGCCGCGGTTTCCGCTGGCCCATTTTTTTTGCTCGCACCATACGCGACGGAAATGTCCGCGCGCCGATAATTCTTCTGGGTCTTTCGATACCTGGCCTCATCGTCGATGGCGCGCCGCCAGCGTGGCGAGCACGATGAGGACGACAGCTGCGATTGCGAATTGCCCTCCGGCCGACGCCTCCATACCAAGAATTTTGATCTTCAGGAAAATCGGTTGGGTCGTTCACCGCGCAACTCTCAGCGAGGAAGGGCGACCACACGGGCTTGTATCTCGATCGCAAAGGCAAGCTCCAGACCGTCCATTATCGCTTGCCAGAAGCGAAGGCGGCCAAGGGCCAGTCGGATGCAACCGGGGACGGTTCGCAATCTGATGACATGGCGGTCGTGTCAAAGTCACGACCCGAAGTCACCCAGAATGACCTGGATATGATCGGTGACTTCCGCACCGATGCGTTGCATGAGGCGCTCGCCCGGGCACCGGTCGAGGACGACATGCTGATGGCGTTGCTCGTACTCGCCTATGCCGGCCTCAACGTTCGGATCGACTCCGGCGCCAACGGAGCCGATTCGAACGTCATGCCGCCAGCTTGTTTGCAGAAGACGGTCGGCTGTCGTTCGACATGGACACGGTCCGGGTTGCGGCCCGCTTTGCCCTGATTGACGTACTGTCTTGCCGGCGCGCCACGTCGAACAGCGGCGCCGTCTCTCGCGTCGCCGGTGAGGCGATCGGCGCCGATGCGTTCCTGCCGAACATGGGAACGGAGGATTTCCTTTTGTGCCTCTCCCGTCAGTCGCTCGAAACGACAGCAAAGGAAGCGAATGTGCAGCCACGCCTGCGGGTGCGCGAAACGCGGGCAGCCCTCGTAGACCATTTCGGGAAGGGGCATCTCGTTCTACGGGCTGATACTCGGAGTTCCCTATAGCCCTTTAGGGCAATATTAGGATTGCCAGACCTGTAGTAATGTCCAGCGCTCGGGAGGAATTCAGGAGTGTCGAAGGACACCACGTCCTCATTTTGGATATTTGCCAAAGTCTTCTTGTTACCAGCCGCTAGTCCCTGTCGAGCGTAACACTCTTCGAACGCCAGGGCCGTTCATCAGGCCATGTAGATAGTCCTATCCGCAGACATGAGGAGGGGCACCTTTATGCCCTGAATGCAGTCCAAAACGGAGAGAGAGCATCATGAGTAGCATGAGAAACCTTTGCTTTGGTATGTTGGCTTCGGCGTTGGCGACCGCGCTCGCTGGGTCAGCAGTTGCACAACAACAGTCTTCCAAACCTAACATTCTCGTCATCATGGGTGACGATGTCGGCTGGTTCAACATCGGGGCCTATCACCGGGGGATCATGTCAGGCAAGACGCCCAACCTCGACAAGCTAGCCGCCGAGGGCATGATGTTCACGGACTACTATGCGGAAGCTAGTTGCACGGCGGGCCGGGCGAGCTTCATCACCGGAGAAATTCCGCTGCGCACCGGTTTGACCACGGTTGGGCAGGCGGGCGCGGACGTGGGCATGCCCGCCAAGGCGGCAACGATTGCGGCTGCGCTAAAAACACAGGGCTACGCCACGGGGCAATTCGGCAAGAACCATCTCGGCGATCTGAACAAGTATCTACCGACGCTACATGGCTTCGACGAATTCTTCGGCTACCTCTATCACCTCGATGCGATGTCCGATCCCTATTGGTTTTCATTCCCCGATGACCAATCCTATCGAGACAAGGTCGGGCCGCGCAATTTGGTCCACAGCTTTGCAACCGAGACGGACGACGCCACCGAGCTGCCGCGCTGGGGCAAGGTCGGCAAGCAGCGTATCGTCGATGAAGGGCCACTGGCACCGTACGCCGACATGTCAAACGTGCCCAACATGCACGACATCACGCCAAAGGCCAAATACGACATGGGAACGTTTGACGAAGTGCTGGTCAAGGCTTCGTGCGACTTCATGGATAAGGCCAAGACCGGCGGCAAACCGTTCTTTGTCTGGCACAATACGACGCGCATGCACGTCTGGACTTTTCTGTCGCCCAAATACCAAGCCCTTATGAACAGCAGCACCAACTATGGCCTCGAAGAAGCTGGCATGGCGCAGCTTGACGACAGCGTCGGCGCTCTCATGAAATGCGTCGAGGATGCGGGTGAGACCGACAACACCATCGTCATTTTCACCACGGACAACGGAGCGGAAGTCTTCACTTGGCCTGACGGCGGCATGACGCCGTTCAAGGGCACCAAGGGTACCGTGATGGAGGGCGGGTTCCGTGCTCCTGCCATCATCCGATGGCCGGGCAAGGTCAGGCCTGGTACAGTCGAGAACGGCATCTTCTCGGCCCTGGATTGGTTCCCGACGTTGGTGGCGACAGCTGGAAACCCAGAGATAACTGACCAGTTGCTCAAGGGTGTGGAACTTGGCGAGAATACCTATAAGAACCATCTCGATGGCTACAATCAGTTGGACTTGCTGTTGGGCAAAGGACCATCAGCCCGTCATGAATTTTTCTACTTCGGCGGCCCTGCTTTGGGGGCAGTTCGCATCGATGACTTCAAGTACCAGTTCTTGCAGCAGCCGCAGGGTTGGCCGGGTGCAAAGGTCACAACGGACATGCCCACGATGGTCAATATTCGTCAGGACCCCTTCGAGCGGACGCCGTCGATTGGCAGTCAAAGCCTCAATGACCTTGGTGGAGGCTACATGAACGACTTCTACGCTCGTGAATTCTGGCGTTTCGTCAGTGTTCAGCAGGAAGTTGGTAAACTTGCGCTCACGGCAATCGACTACCCGCCGATGCAAGACCCGGCCTCGTTCAACCTTGAAGCTGTAAAAAAGCAAATCGAAGCAGCCATCAAAAACAAGCCGGGCAACTGAGCGAGCCTGACGCGAGACGGGTGGCCGGAGGGGCCGCCCGTTTGCGTCTTGAAATTGCGCAATGATCTCGCGCCATACAGGGCTGCTTTGGGCCGATAGTGTTGAAAAAGTCAAGAATACAGGCTCACCGAAAAGTCAGCCAATAGGCGATTTGAGCGAATGTTGCCGCTCGATGCTGCCTCGCTTCCGCTACGCGGTCCACACGCTGCTTGAACGCAAAATTGGCCGGCTTTAAGAAAATCAGGGTTTGAGAAACAGACGTTTTCAACAATATCCACCATTGCAGGACAAGGACTATAGTGGCGCTCGCGCCAAACCGGTGGCTAGCGCCACACCCAGGGTGCATCGGGTGGGTTCGGAGGACGAGCGATGATTGAGACGACCGTCAATGTCCGCTACATGGTCGATGACGTTGAGGCAGCTATCGCCTGGTATACCGGCCACCTTGGCTTCGCGCTTCTATCGAACCACGCCCCCGCTTTTGCAGATGTGAGGCGCGGAGCATTGCGGCTCCTGCTCAGCGGGCCGAAGAGTTCGGCAGGACGGCCAATGCCGGATGGTGAGCAGCCTGGTCCCGGAGGCTGGAACCGCATTCACATTATCGTCGATGACTTGGCTACTGAGGTGACGCGGTTGCGGACGGCTGGCGTACGGTTCCGGAATGAGATGGTCACCGGGCCTGGTGGGATGCAGATATTGTTGGTCGATCCTTCTGGGAACCTGGTCGAGCTGTTCCAGTCGGCCCGTGTATGACGTACTGATTGGGAGCGCCAAAAGTGGCCATCGTCCTCTTGGCGAATATTCAGCTTGGGAAGCTCGACTTATTCGGCCATGTTCAAGCACTTAAAGGTAAAGCTGCGGAATTTCTGTTGGAAATTGCTGAATAA
This sequence comes from Rhizobium sp. 05L419, assembly GCF_056397845.1. Taxonomy (NCBI): domain Bacteria; kingdom Pseudomonadati; phylum Pseudomonadota; class Alphaproteobacteria; order Hyphomicrobiales; family Rhizobiaceae; genus Rhizobium; species Rhizobium sp. 05L419. The sequence goes on along the minus strand of NZ_JBFTOF010000027.1, from coordinate 24,027 downwards.
GATCAACGGGGGTTTAACACACTGAACCGTTTTCAACGTACTCCCAAGCTCCCGTTGGATCACACCAAATGGTGCTGTCCGCAACCGGGCAGCTCCAAGTCTCATTTGACGGCTTAGCGCCAGAAGCCGCCGATTGATGTGCCCTGGGAGAACGGCGCGCCCCTTCATAAAAGCTTTACTACTGAATTGGCCGACATCTGGTAAACTACGCTTTTAACAGAGACGATTTGATGGCAACGCCTGACCGACGGACGCATTGGCAAGGTGTGTACACTACCAAGTCTGATAGCGAAGTCAGTTGGTACGAAGACACTCCGGAGCTGTCACTGACTCTGCTGCACGAAGCGGGATTGGCACCAGGAATGTCAGTAATCGACATTGGTGGTGGAGCGTCGCGGTTGGTAGACACACTGGTGGACGCCGATCAGGCCCACGTTTGCGTCCTTGATCTTTCTAGCGCAGCCCTCGGCAGGGCAAGGTCCCGACTGGCTGACACGGCTCCTGTGAAATGGGTTGTATCGGATGTGACCTCATGGACGCCTGACCGCGAGTATGATCTCTGGCACGACCGGGCCGCTTTTCATTTCCTGACAACAGTTGGCGATCAGCAAGCCTATGTTCGCGTGCTGGCACAGGCCCTTAAAGACGGGGGCAAAGCCGTGATCGGCACCTTTGCTTTGGATGGGCCGGAGAAATGCAGCGGCCTTCCTGTTGCCCGTTATGATGCGATGAGCTTGCAAGCTGTTCTTGGCGAGCAGTTTAGGCTCGTGAGGACGCGGCGGCATGAACACACCACCCCATGGGGATCAGTGCAGAAATTTCAGTTCAGCACCTTTGAAAAGGCCGGAAGCCCAGGGGCCCCGCCACCAGCTTTAATCCCCGCTTCGGGTCCGGAAGAGGACATGAATATTTAGCTTGGAAAGTTTGGAGAACCTTGAATAGAATCAAGGCGGCGTTTCATTGACACTAGGCCTCGCCGGAGAGAAACGGCAGCATGTTATAGCCGTCGAGGTGGACCTTGAAGGTCTTGGCACCCTCGTCGTATCCGGTCATGCACTTGGCGACGATGTCCGGTTCACCTGCTGCCGCGCAGAACGTCGGAATCAGATCGTAGTGTGAGAACGCTTCGTTGTGGATGGTGTTCGGCTTGATGACGCCCGGCCAGCGGATGAGCGTAGGACGCGGTAGCCGCCCTCCCAGTTCGTGGCTTTTTCGCCCCTGAACGGTGTGTTGCCGCCGTCCGGCCACGTCATAATCTCGGCGCCGTTGTCGCTCGTATAGACAATGATCGTCCGCACGCAAGGTCCTGGAGTTTTACGGTGCAGCCAGCACCGGTGAGGAAGAGTGATGATATCCTGAGATCGAGTGCGGGTATCCGCGTAATATATCCAAGCAACACGATCCACGCGGCAACCAGAATAAGGAATGTGGCTGACGGCTTGTAGGGACGCCGGACGGCGCCTGGTCTGCACTTAAGTCGAAACCTTCATTGCCATGGCAGCAGCCCTGCGCAACCGGCTCCAGGCTGGCATCTTTCCGGAGAGTATCCGTCCAAGCATACTGTCCGTCGTCTCGTGCCTGACCGACGTACGAGGCTTCAGGAACGAAACTGCATCGGCGCTTCCCTTGTCACTTGAATAGGCGGCTTCATAGCCGGCGCTGCGCAGCTTCGACAGAACCGTGGCGTTGTATCGCCCGAAGGGGATTGCCGCGGAGCGAACGGTGCACCCGCATATCTCCTCAAGTATCTTCTTGGAGGCGTTTAATTCATTTTCCAGGTCTCTCGCTGAAAGTCCGGACCAATCGCGATGATCGATGCCATGGCTGCCGACCCGCATACCCATGGCCATGAGTGCACGGATGTCGTCTGCTCCCATAGATCCGGCCTGACCTATGCGGCCTGTCAGCACGAAGAATTCGGCGTCGAGACCGCGCTGCCTCAGCTGCGGAGCGGCAAGCAACACGTCGGAGATATTGCCGTCGTCGAAGGTTATTGACAACAGCTCGCGATCGGGATGGCGCGCGATGCGATCGAGAACATCGCAAAATCGATCCAGACCGAGCCAATAGTCCGCTTCGCCGGGTTCAAGTACCCGCGCATGCTCTCCAACCCCGTGGAAGTTGATGATCCGGCGTTTCGTCGTCTTCATCATTCAACTCCGCGACCCCATCATGAAATCCGAAGCCGGTCTCAGAGGTTTCAAGGCGCATGACAATGCCGCCCGGTGCCACGATCCCCGCCAGCACCGCATCGCTTGGCCGACAGCAATCCCGAGCCTGAACAATGCGGTGCGCACAGCGCCGTGATGGCGGCCAAAGTAGCGGATCCTGTTGGCGGTCATCAGCGCATAAAGTCTGGCGTTCCTGCCGCTTCCCCCACTTTCATGCATCACGTGAGATAGCGGCTCGTAAATGACATCGAAGCCTGCTTCGCGGACGCGTCGCAGATAGTCCACTTCCTCGCTATAGAGGAAGAACGTTTCGTCCCATTCGCCAACAATGCGTCGCGCCCGGGCTGAGACGAGCAGGGCCGAACCGGTTGCCCATTCCACGGAACCGCGGCGCTCATATCGCTCAGCGCCGCTGATGACCTCTCCCAATCCCATCCGTCCGGCAAGTGACCCGCCTAACAGGGCATCTGCCCAGGCAGTGAGTACGGAGGGCTCACGGCGCAGGGTAGGGTCGATGGTTCCCTCTTCGGTGAAGTTCAAGGGAACGGCCACGCCGATCGACGGCGTTGCCGCGTGCTCCACCAACGGTCGTGCCGCACCTGGATAGAGCCGAAGGTCGGGGTTGAGGATAAGAAGATGGCAATCAGGCTGTACCGTCGACGCCGCCGCGTTGATCGCTGCGGCGTATCCCGCATTGCGGCCCATCCGGATGACCGTGGGGCGGAGGCAATGAGATTCGGCGATCTCGGCGGACCCGTCCTGTGAATCGTTGTCGACGATGATCACCTCGAAGCTCTCAACACCACTTAAACCCGCCGGCAGTGAATCGAGCAAAGGGGGCAAGGCGCTGGCGCTGTTGAATGCAACGATGACGACCGCCAGCCCCGCCGCCTGACCGACCTCAGCCTCGAGCGGCGCTTGCCCGTCCTTTTGGTTGGTTAACATCTGCAGCCCCCTGCTGGAATTCGGCGCCTTCGCGCACATTATGACCCCTCATTGCGCAGCTGGAACACGACGCAAAGTCCGTCGCCTCGACGCGCATGATCCCCGTATGGGTTTCTAGTGAAGCCGGTTGCGATCCACGAACAGCGCCAGAGACCCCACGGTTTCGAACAGCTCACCAGTGAATTCGCTGTCGTCGATCTGAAATCCGAAGCGCGATTCAATTGCGGCGGCCAGGCTCAGCACAGCAAAGGAGTCGAGTTCAGGTATGTTGCCGAACAACGGCGTCGCGGCCCCTTCAATCCGACCCCGGTCTTCTATCCCCAGCGTTTCCACGATGACATCTTTCACGGCTTCGAGTGTTGACGAATTCATGATACCCTTCTCGCTATCCCGATATGTTTGAACCATTGCCGCTCATGTTCTAGACCAAGACTTCCGGTGGCAGCGGATGCCCAAGAAATGCCGTCGGGCTGGCGGTCAGGCCATAGGCGCCGGCTTGAAAGATGACGATAAGGTCGCCGATTTCTGCGTGTGGAAGCATAACGTTGTCTCCCAGTAGATCGAGCGGCGTACATAGGCAGCCGACAACGGAGACGTTTTCCAGCTCTGTCTCTCGCATCCTGTTCCCAACCACAATCGGGTAGTTGCGGCGAATGACCTGGCCGAAATTGCCCGATGCGGCCAGCTGGTGGTGAAGTCCTCCGTCAACCACCAGATAGACGCGCCCACGGGATACCTTGCGGTCGACAACGCGCGTGACGTAGACGCCGGATTCGCCGACGATGTATCGGCCGAGCTCGATGACGACACGGGCGTCGGGCAGATTCGGACGAATTTCGCTCTGCATCAGCGCTTCGAGCCTTTGACCGACGGGAAAGAGATCCAGAGGTCGATCCTTCTCGAAATAAGGAATCCCGAATCCGCCTCCAAGATTGAGGTAACGAACCGGCCACTTGCAATCGCCGGCGAGCCGCAGCATTAGGGCGACGTTGCTTGATAGGGCTTCGCAAAGGATATCCGCGTGGAGGTTTTGGGAACCGGCAAACACGTGAAACCCGAGAAGCTCCAGATCTGCAGCGGCGAGCTCCTGCAACAGCGACGGAACTTCCTCGACGTCGATGCCGAATTGCTGAGGGCCACCGCCCATGCGCATGCCGGAACCTTTGACTTGAAAATCCGGATTGACACGCAAGGCCACTCTTGGCCTGACGCCGAGCCTGTGTCCGATCTCGGCTATGCGCGCAGCTTCGTTGGAAGATTCCATCTCGATGGTCACGCCGGCCGCGACAGCCTGAATCAGTTCCGCAGTTGTCTTTCCGGGCCCCGCGAAGCTGACGTGCGATGCCGGCATAGGTGTATCCAACGCGGTCTTCATCTCAAAGGCCGAAGCAACATCAAAGGCATCGACAAGACCAGCAAGATGCTGGACAACTGCAGGCATTGGATTGGCTTTGACCGCGTAACTCAACTTGACGTCGGCAGGAAGCATGGAGCGAAGGTAGCTCACCCGCGAGGTGATGAGCCTGCGATCATAGGCAAAAAACGGCGTGCTGCCGACGCGCTCCGAAAGCCGATCGAGGGAAATGCCGCCGACGGCCAGGCAGCTTTGCGCCGCCTCGAACATGGCAATGGATGGGTGAGAACTCACGACCTCAATTGCTCCCGTAAAAGAACCCGATCGAATTTCCCGTTCGGATTTGTTGGAATCGCTGTCATTTCAATAACCTGAGACGGCACCATGTATTGCGGCAGGCGTCGCTTGAACGCCGTCAGCAAAGCGCTCACGTCGAGCGAATTCGTCATCGGGCTGGCAATGAGAACAATGCGCTGACCCAAGGCTTCGTCGTCTATCCCAAGAGCAACCGCGTCGCGCGTAAGGCCGCTGGCATAGGCGACCTCCTCGATCTCCGTCGGACTCACCCTATAGCCGGACGTCTTGATCATCTCGTCGCGACGTCCGACGAAGAAGAGGAACCCTTCCTCGTCAGCGACGACGGTGTCACCGGAAAAGACTGCAATCTCGGGCGATCTCCAGTTTGCGTTGGCTCCAGGCAGCGCTCGGAATCGTTCGACCGTTCGCACCGGGTCGTTCCAGTAGCCCATCGCCACGAGCGGGCCGCGATGCACGAGTTCTCCGGGCTCACCCGGGCTGCATCGCGACCCGTCGGGCCTGACAACCAGGATCTCGGCATTCGGGATGGCCTTGCCGATCGAATCCGGACGGCGGTCGATTTCGGCGGGATCGAGATAGGTCGAACGAAAGGCTTCGGTCAGCCCGTACATGAGAAATGGCTTTGCCTTGGGGAACAGGACCCGGAGACGCTCGAGCGTCGCCTTCGGCATTCGCCCGCCTGTATTTGCGAAATAGCGCAATCTTGCTGCCACCTCGGGCGGCCAGGTCAGAGCCGCAATCTGAATCCAGAAAGGTGGTACACCGGTGATGCCCGTGACCCKATGCTTCTCACACAAGCGGACGACGTCGCCGGGCAGGAGATAATTGAGCAATACGACATGCGCGCCCGAATTGAACCCTGTCGTCAGTTGGCTCAGTCCTGCATCAAAGCTCAATGGCAGCACGGAGAGGATTGTATCGTGTGGACCGTTCGCAAGGTAGTCGCTGACGCTCTCGGCGCCGACAATCATGTTTCGGTGGCTAAGCACAACGCCCTTTGGCTTGCCGGTGCTTCCCGACGTGTAGAGAATTGCCGCCATATCGCAATCGACGGAAGCGATATCGGGTACGTCCCCGGTGGCGCTGGACAACATCGACATCCAGCCATGCGTTCGACGAACACCGCCGAGCCGGTCAGTCTCGTCCGTCTCCTGATCCGCCAACACGACGTGCTCGAGCGACTCGTTGCCGGCCAGGCAGTCGCGGAGCTGGGCCCAACGATCGGACGACGTCACCAAGAGACGGACATTACAGTCCGCAAGGATGTAGGCGACCTGCTGAGGCCGAAGAAGCGGGTTCACCGGCACTGTGACGCAATCCGCTGCCGTTGTGCCAAATATCGTGACGACGGTCTCGATACGCTTTTCAAGAAACACGGCTACCCGGTCGTCGCGCCGCAGCCCAATTGCTGCAAGAGCTGATGCAAACCCGCAAACCCGCTGCCATAGTTCGAAGTAGCTGCATGTCGTGTCTTTGTATGTCAACGCAGGCGCCGCAGCATGCAGCAACGCCCCCCGGCGAAGCAGATGCGACAGATTTGTCGTGGTTGCTGATTGCATGGACACCCTACTCCTTACTACCAAGGCACGCACGTAAGTTCACTGTAGAGGTAGTCGACTTCGCTCGGGATAACCCGGCTGCTGCGAAACATCTTGGGTCGCGGAGATCGAAGCGCGATGGATAAGCCTGGAGGTGAAATACCCTGACGGTTCTCAATCAAGGTCGCCATAATTCCAAAACGCGTCAGCAGGCAACTGTAGACATGGCCGGCGATCGTCTGGAAAAATTCGGGGTTGCCGACGTGCAGGATTGACGCAAACAAGGGCAGCTGCTTGCGCCGGTCCCTCCGAAACATGACGTAGCAGTGCTGGTCGCGGCGAAGCGCGACAAGATGATGTGCTGCCGGGGCACGCGCATGATCCCGATAGATCTCGAGATCCCGCCCCTCAAGACATGAATCGATCATTGACGGTTCGGAAACGATGCGAACTCCGCTTCCCCATCGCGGCAGCGGCAAGTTGGGTACCAACGCTGCGGCGGTGTCCAGATGCTGGAAATTCAGGCGTGCATTCAGTGGAACCACGTTGCCGCTGGGCGATAGGTCGGTGAAAGTATAACMGCGCTGGTCGAGCAGCGCTTTGAGAAGCCTCAGTCCGTGGGACCGGTAAGCCTCGAGGACACACCATGCGGCGAGGTTGCAGAAATTCTCTTCCTGATCGCCGATACGGCGCTGTGAGTAGAACGCGACGTAGACGCCGCGAATGCGGTTCTCGCTGGCAAGCATGAAGCCATGATTAGGGGATATCGATTGCCACGAGGGCTGGATCGCCGCCGCCCAAGTCGATGGCGAAAGTCTGCCGTTCAACTCGGCATGAAGGAAATTCGCAACCGCCGGAACATCGCCGGGAGCGATCGGGCGGATCACGACAGCCCCGTCTGTCGCTTTGAAATCAGAGTTTGACACAGCCCACCAATTCCTTCGCAATCACGCTAAAACATATGCTCGCAAGCATTGGCACAAGTATTAGTGAAGATATCTGTAGCCACAATTACGATTGAAAGGTAGTTACACAAAAGGTCTATTGCTTATCCCGTTTGCTAACTTGAGGGTTACGATTACACGGTCGTATGGTCACTCCTCTTCGTGTTGAATGCACGAGCTTGGGAGGCTGTCATTTCTATGAGAAACCACATTCTAATCTTGGTCGAGAACCTGCCTGTTCCCTTTGATCGCCGGGTCTGGCAAGAAGCACAGGCGCTGAATGAGGGTGGCTACGAGGTTTCGGTCATTTGCCCGATGGGAAAAGGACACGACCAGGCCTACGAGGTATTGAACGGCATTCACATCTATCGGCATCCCCTTCGGGAGGCAGTTTCTGCCGCGGGGTATTTCCGGGAGTATTGGCTCGCACTCTTTCACCAGTTCCATCTCTCGTTTCGCGCTCGGCGCCGACAGCCGATTGATGCGATCCAGGCATGCAACCCGCCAGACCTGATGTTCTTGGTGGCTCTCGTACACAAATTGCTGTTTGGAACTTACTTTGTTTTTGATCATCACGACCTGAGCCCCGAGCTGTATGTCAGCAAATTCGGGCGAAAGGATTTTTTTCATAAGTTGCTCCAGTTCTTCGAAAGGCAGACTTTTCGCGCGGCAGATACCAGCATCGCCACCAATGAAACCTTTCGTGATATTGCCGTGGAACGCGGGGGTATGGCTCCCGACCGCGTCGTTGTCGTCAAAAGCTATCCCGAGGCCTCGAGATTTCGGCTGACCGACGCGGATCAGTCACTGCTTGTTCCTGGAAAGCATCTCATCGGTTACATCGGGATCATGGGCGCGCAGGATGGCGTGGAGACCTTGGTCAAGGCGGTCGCAGAGATCGTGCATGTGCGAAAGCGCAATGACATCAATTGCCTGATCATCGGCGATGGGCCGGAGTTCGGGCGCCTGAAGGTGATGGCCGAAGAACTTAAACTTGGCGACACGGTGCATTTCACCGGCTATCTCACCGGACAGCCGCTTATGGCCCATCTTTCGGCGCTCAATCTCGGGATCATTCCCGATCCGCCGAACGATTTCAACGACAAGCTCTCGATGAACAAAGTGTTCGAATACATGATGCTCGGTCTGCCGATCGTCCAGTTCAATTTGCGCCAGGCAACTAGCGATGCCGGAAGCGCCGCCCTCGTGGTGTCGGAGCACTCTGCCGGGGCTCTCGCGGACGGCATTCTCGAACTCGTCGACGACCCGGAACGACGCCACCAGATGGGCGTAGCCGGGCGTGCGGTGGCTGAACGAAAGTTTCGCTGGACGGGAGAAGCTCACCGGTATCTCGGCGCTTACCGCGACCTGTTTCGACGGAGATTGGACGTCAATGATCAGCGTCATTATCCCGCATCTTGATCAGGCTGAGGCGCTGAGAGTGTGCCTGACGTCCCTGTCTTCCCAGACTGGGACGCAGCAGGCCGTGGAAATCATCGTCGTCGACAACGGCTCCAAAGCTCCACCGTTGGAAATCTGCTCCAGGTTCCCCGCCGTCACTCTTTTGTCCGAACCGGTTCCCGGCCCGGGACCGGCGCGCAACCGCGGCGTGGCGAACGCCACCGGTGATATCCTGGCGTTCATCGACGCTGATTGCGTTGCGGGCAACGGTTGGCTGTCCGAAATCGAGCATCGATTTTCGACGCATCCCGAAACAGCCATCTTGGGTGGCGACGTGCGGATCGCATGTGACGATCCTGACCACCTGACGCTTTTGGAAGCCTATGAGAGTGTGTTCGCCTACCGCATGAAGGAATACATCGCAAAGCAGGGCTTTACCGGAACCGGTAACCTGGCAGTGCGTGCAGAGGTTTTTGCCGCAGTCGGTCCGTTTGGCGGAATCGATGTCGCCGAGGACCGGGATTGGGGGCAGCGGGCGTTGCGGCAGGGTTTTCGAACCCACTACTGCCCGAAGATGATCGTCTATCACCCGGCGCGCAAGACCCTTGGCGAACTTGCTCGAAAATGGGACCGACATACAGCGCATGATTTCGCACGCATTCAGGCACGGCGGGGCTGGTGGCCACTTTGGATTCTGCGCACTGCGGCCGTTGCCGCCTCGCCCGCGGCAGAATTGGTCCGCATTGGTCTTTCGGATCGGGTGAAAGGCTGGCGCGCTCGCGGGCTCGCGTTTGCAGGGGTGGTTCTCGTTCGCAGTTACAGGGCCGGAATCATGCTCGCCCTGGCATTCGGTGCGAATGCTGCAAGTCTGAGCGGTCGGTGGAACCGGGAAATGCTGCCGCTCGGCCCTGACGGAAAAGCGCCCCCCCGATGAGCGGTCACACCATCATAACCAAGACAGGGCGCTCTTGCTCACTGAGTATGGAGGCGAAACCATTGACCGCACGTCTGGGATGGCCGGCCATTGCCGTTTTTGTGTTGATTGCGCTGGGTCCAGGCCCGGTTCAATCAAGCGAAGTTCCCCTGATACCGGTCGACCTTAGTACCTTCCCCGGACCTGGCAATACAGGCGTACCGAAGGGAACCGTGCTTACGCCCTATGACGGACCATGCGAAATAACCGAGCCGAACACGGTCATCGACGCACGGTCGGTAGACTGCGACCTGTTTGTCAAGGCACCCGGCGTCCGCATCACGCGTAGCACCACGGGCCGGATCGATGTTGACGCTCCGGGCGCCTCGCTCACGATCGAAGACAGTCTTGTTGATGGAGGCAGATGGCAGGGACCCGCCATAGGCTTTTCCGACATCACAGTGCGGCGGGTTGACGTCAGAGGCGGGCAAACGAGCATCCAGTGCACGCCCAATTGCCTCATCGAGGATTCCTGGCTGCACGGGCAGTATCTTCAACCCGGTCAGCCGCAGCATCTCGGCGGCTTTTTGTCCAATGGCTGGCATGATGTGACGCTTCGGCACAATACCATCGTTTGCGACGTTGAAGACGACAACGAAGGTGGCTGTTCCGGCAGCGCGCAGATTTATGGAGACTTTGCCGTGCTCACTCGATTCACGTTTGAGCGCAACCTGTTTCTCGCCACGCCGGGTGGCTATTGCACATCGTTCGGATACAATCCGGGAAAGCCCTTTGGTGCCAATCCAACATTTATTGTCGTGACAGGCAACGTCTGGACACGGGGCCCCAATGGAAAATGTGGGTCCTACGGCCCTACAACGTCATTCGATCCACGTGGTGAAGGCAATGTCTGGAGCGGAAACGTTTGGGAAGACGGGTCGGTATTGGAGGCCCGCTAGACGTTCTCACGAGTTCCGCTAGTCTGTTGGGCAGGGATGATCGAGTTTATGGAGCTCGCCACCAGGCCTTACGTCGCCGATCCGGAATCGGCTGGCACGCGCCGGTAGACGCCGTGCACGTTTCGTCACTGCAGGTTAGTCCGGCCTGTCCGAGTTGCCTAAATTGCCTCATTGCAGTTTAGTGGAAACCTCCGTACAGACAGCGGAACCGGGAGACGGCGAGGAACAGGTGAAAGTCGGAAAAACGAACATAGCTCAGTGGCTGGTGCGCGTGACATGCGCCATCGCTCTGCTGTTCGTCGGTTTTGCCCATCAGTCCCCGGTCTTCGCCAACGGCGCCCACATTTCTTCCGAGTTTGCAGAATACGTTCTCCCCGACGGCACGTTGCCCGTCATCTGTATCGCCGGCAAGGTCGAGGGAAAGCATACGCACGAACCGGCGCATGCCGTTAAGTGCGAAGCCTGCCGGGTAAGTGCCTCTGTCCTGTTGCCTGTTCCCGGTTGTGGCGGCGGCGAGCGACTTCGCATCGAAGCCAACCATGTGCGGCCGGCCAAGGGCGTCGGCTTTCGCGGGCAACTATTTCCCCACAGCAGAGGCGCAAGGGCTCCTCCCGGCAATCTCGCTTTTGCTTGAGCCTGCGTTCCGGCAGACGTCGTAACGCCCGTTGCCATGCCAGCGCCGCGCCTGCCTGCGTCGCGTTCGGTCATATGCAGATTATGTCATGTTCAATCTCGTCCCGCACCCAAGGCCGTCGGCAAGCGCTACGCTGGCGCGACATCGTGTGCGGTCAAGACGAAACGCCGTCCCGCAAGGAGCAACCACAATGAAAAAGTTCATTAATCCAATAGCGGCCCTGTTTTTCGCAGGTCTGTTCGCCACTTTCGCAACCGCTCACGGCTTCAAGGTGGGCGACATCGAGATCGGTCACCCGCATGCCCGCGCCATGGTTCCCGGTGCCAAGGTCGGTGGCGGCTACATGAAGATCACCAACAATGGTGCCACCGACGACAAGCTGGTCAGCGTGACCTCCGATCGGGCAGCGTCGGCCGAAGTTCACCTGATGAGCGTCGACGGCGGGGTTATGACCATGCGGCCGGTGAGCGGCGGCCTGTTGGTTCCAGCCGGCAAGATGGTCGAGCTCAAGCCAGGCGGCTATCACATCATGTTTATGAGCGTGGCGCAGCCCTTCAAGGCAGGCGAGATGATCAAGGCAACGCTAACCTTCGAAAAGGCCGGTGCCGTCGACGTGGAATTTGCCGTTGGCAACGCAGGCGGATCAAGTCAGGGCGACGGGGGTGGTCACACAGACATGGGCGGCATGGATATGTCCAAGCCGCAATAGGCCCATTCCACCCGTCATTCCCGTTCTATTCGATTAGGAGACATCCGCATGCATGAACTCACCCGCCTTCTCTTCGTGTCCGCTATCGTCAGCCTCGGCCTTTCCGGTCAGGCGCTGGCGCATGCGCACCTGACTACCAGCGTTCCCGCCGACAGCGCCACGGTCGCAAACGCGCCGACCGAGATCGATCTGCATTTTTCCGAAGAACTTGAGTTCAAATTCTCCGGAATCACAATCGTTGGACCCGGCAAGGCCGTGGTTAAGATCGGCGATGCAAAGCTGCTGGACGAGGGCAAGACGCTTATGGTCCCGGTGACCGATAGGCTCGATGCCGGTCGCTACACGGTGGAGTGGCACGTGCTTTCGACCGATGGCCACAAGACCAAGGGTAGTTATGACTTTGTCGTCAAGCCCTGACCTTGACCTTTGACCGTGACCTGATCCTCTGCCGCTTTTTGTTCGACGGGGCGGTTCTGTTCCTGTGGGGCATGTCGGCTTATCTCGCCTGTCTCGTGCCGGCACAGCTGTCGCGGCTGTTGGATCATCGGCTTTGCAGGCCGCGCAACGTTGCGGTCCTGACGGTGGTCGCAACAACGGTCGTGATGCTTCCACTACGGGCGGCTGCTATAGGTGAGGGATGGCGCGATGCCTTTTCGCCTACCGTGCTGCAAACCGTTGCGCTTGATACCGGCGTGGGTCGTGCGTGGCTGGCGCAGGCCTGTCTCGCTGCACTGCTTGTCACCACGTCTGCACTACCAAACAGGCACCGGCCAGCGGCCCGGGCCGTTTGCGCCGGACTGCTCCTCTTCACTCTTGTGATCAGCGGGCATGCGGCGATGAACGGTGGCTGGCTGCGGATCGTCCACCGGGCGAACGATGGCATTCACCTGCTGTCGGGCGGCGCATGGCTCGGTGCTCTCGTGCCGGTTCTCGCTGTTTTGCCGTTGCTTTACGATCCGCGATGGCAACAGGATGCGCGCCTGGCGTTGACGCGCTTTTCGACGGCGGGGCATGTTGCCGTCGCGCTTGTTCTTCTGTCGGGCATCGCCAATACGATGCTGGTCGTCGCAAGCGTGCCATCTGATTGGTCTCGCAGTTATCAGTTGCTGCTTGTCGTGAAAATCGGGCTGGTCGGTGTTATGGTGACGCTGGCAATCGTCAACCGATATGTCGTTGTGCCGCGGCTTGGTCGCAGACGGTTCCCGCTGGCGCTGAAGCTCGCCACCGCGGCCGAAGTGGGCCTCGGCGTCGCCGTCGTCGCGCTTGTTGCAGGGATCGGCACTTTGCCGCCGGTCTGACCCGCTTGCCGACACCATCCAACCCCTACGTCAAATGACGGTAGTGCGCGTTTTTTCTCTTTATCGGGCTAGTCTGCCGTGTCATTTTCCGACGCGACATCGCACATTTCAAGGGGCACACATGTTTTCAAAGAGCGTTAAATTCAGCGCCGCGCTTGCGGCTATTCTTGTTGTTCCGTCGCTGGCTTTTGCCCACACCGGCGTTGGGGATACGCTCGGCTTTGTTCATGGTTTCAGCCATCCGCTTTCCGGCCTGGACCACGTGCTGGCTATGGTGATGGTCGGCGTTCTTGCATGGCAGCTCGGCGGCCGTGCCGTCTGGATTGTGCCGATGACCTTTGTGCTGGTGATGGCGCTAGGCGGTGCACTCGGCATGATGGGGGTTGCCGTTCCCTTCGTCGAAACCGGCATCGTGCTGTCGGTCATCGTTCTCGGGGCGGTCGTTGCGCTTGGCATTCAGGCTCCGGTCGCGATCGCGGCGGGCATCGTCGGGCTGTTTGCGATTTTCCATGGTCACGCCCACGGCGCTGAAATGCCAGCGGCTGCCGGTGGCATGGCTTATGCGGCTGGCTTCATGATCGCGACCGCGACCCTGCACGCCGCAGGTCTTGCGAGCGGCTATTTGATCGGAAAAATCGGCGACCGCCACGGTACATTTGCAACGCGCGCGGCAGGCGGCATTGCCAGTCTGGCTGGCGTCGGCCTTCTGACAGGCCTCATCTGAGGCTGACGGCCCGGCGAAAGGCGCGTTATGCCTGATTGGGGCAAGTGCGTCGCGCAAAATCTCCGGTCTGGCGTGGCAGTCAGCCGAACCCGCGGCGCACATCCGAGGCGTGCTTCAACGATCTCTCCACTGCTGACGGTATCGCCGGCTTTGTGACGACGCCCAGTGCCCCTTGCAGTCGGCCCGCCACCGCCTCGGGATTGCCGGTCATGAAGACCACCGTGACGCCGAATTCTTCCACCAGCCGACGGCCGATCTCCGGTCCCGTCGGGCCATCGGAAAGATTGACGTCAACAAATGCGATGTCGGCTGCCGGTGCTAGTTCCATTGCCTGGTCCTTGCCGGTTGCAAGCCCGGCCACGTCAAATCCCATGGCCTTGACTGTCGCCTCGAGATCGAGAGCGATGAACAGCTCGTCCTCGACGATCAAGACGCGGTGTTTGCCGGCAGCCTTGCTCTCTGGATTACGCTCTACGCTGGTACCAATCACAGTTCTTGCCTTCCATGTCGAAAGAACTCGATCCCATAACGGGCCCGCAGAAGATATGTTCCGCCGCGATGCAGATTTATGTCAGCGTAAGACTTTGTTAACATTAAAAAATGTTTAACGGTAGCAGATTGCTCCCGAGGGCGGCTGCGCCTGTCTTGAGGTTCTTCGCTGGCGTTGAGAAAACAACCAGAGTTGGTTGCCGCATAGCTCATGAGCCGAGTTGACAAGCGGAACGGGAGACCGGAGAGTGGCGCAATCCAGCGCCAGGATCTTGGGAGGCTCTATGTCTGCACGCGTGCTTTTCGCGGCTGTCGCCGTTGCTCTTTCAACTGTCTTCGTGGGCGTTGCGGCTCACGCTGCGGAGACGAAACGCACGATCCAGACCGTCCGGGACGCTGATTATTTCGGCTTCGATCTGCGCACCGAGCAAAATGTCACGCTCGAGCAATGCAAGACGAGCTGCATCGGCGACAAGGTCTGCAGGGCATTCACCTATAATCCGACTGCGAAGTGGTGCTTCCTCAAGTCAGACTTCAAGACGATGAACGCCTTCCCGGGGGCGATTGCCGGAAGAATTGTCGAGACCACCAACGAGCAGGAGCCGGATGTTGGCGCTGCGCCCCGGATCACATTCCTATCGGGCGACGTCCTTGAGCAAGCGCGCGACGACAAGACCAACCTCGAGGTTGCCGAGGATCAGCGGGGCCAGAGTGCCGACAGCCTGATTGCCAACGGGCGCATTGATCTGACTGCCGGCAATGTTGTCGACGCGTTGAAATCCTTCCGCAGCGCCCTGGCGCTGACGCCGGAGAGTGCCGACCTGTGGCTCGAAACGGCGCGTGCCGGCGACAGCTTCGTCAAAACCGATGCCAATAGCGGCAGTGACATCTACGCGCAGGCGGTCCTAGCCGCTCTCAACGGTTACGATCTCACGCGAACCGCGACCAGCCGTGCAGACGCGCTCGCCGTGCTTGCAGCTGCCCTTGAGAAGAATACGAGTTACCGTGCGGCCCTCAATGCCTACAAGGCAAGCCTAGCGCTTGTAAATTCCAAGGAGGTGCAGGCCGCCTTCCTGCAGTTGAAGTCGACACAAGGCTTTCGCATCACCGAGCACACGGTCGACGCAGACAGTGCATCACCCCGTGCTTGCGTCACCTTCTCGGATTCGCTCGTCAAGACGACCGACTACACGCCTTTCGTGACGCTCAACGGTGCCTCTCCGAAGGCACTTGAAACAAAGGACAAGCAGATCTGCGTCGAGGGCCTGGCGCACGGCGAAAACTACAAGATAGCCTTCCGCACCGGTCTCCCGTCTTCCGTCGACGAGGTTCTGGAGGCTCCAGTTAGCCTCGACATCTATATCAAGGATCGCACTGCGAGCGTGCGTTTCACAGGCGACAGCTTTGTTCTGCCGTCGACGGCGAGGCGCGGGATTCCGATCGTTTCGGTCAATATGGTGTCATCCAATCTCAAGCTTTATCGCATTGGCGATCGCGGCATCGCCCCGCTGCTGACGAGCTCGCAGTTTCTCACCCAACTCGACGGCTACAGCGCCCAGCGCATCGAAAGTGAAAGCGGCGAGCTGGTCTGGCAGGGCGCGATCGATATCGCCAACGACCTGAACAAGGATGTGGTCACGAGCTTCCCGGTGGACGAGGTGCTGCCGGAGCGCAAGCCGGGCGTCTATGTGCTGACCGCAACGGCACCGAATGCGCCAGATCAGGATTGGAACGCCCAGGCAACGCAATGGTTCGTCGTGTCCGACATCGGCATCACCACCTATGCCGGGACGGATGGCCTGAACGTGTTTGCCCGCTCGCTGGCCTCGGCGAAGCCGATGGCAGGCGTCGAGCTGCAGCTACTGGCAAAGAACAATGAGGTGCTCGGAACGGCGAAGACGGACGAAAACGGCCGCGCGACCTTCACCGCGGGCCTGATCCGCGGAACATCGGCTCTGACGCCGGCCGTGATAACGGCAAGGAACGGGGCGTCCGACTACGTCTTCCTCGACATGACGCGTGCTGGATTCGACCTTTCCGACCGCGGCGTTACCGGCCGCAGCTCCCCCGGCGCCATCGACGTTCTGACCTGGACGGAGCGTGGCATATACCGCGCCGGCGAGACGGTTCATGCTGCCGCCCTTGCCCGCGACAATGACGGCAATGCGATCGAGAACCTTCCGCTCACCTTTATCTTCCTGCGGCCAGACGGGGTCGAGGATCGGCGGATCGTTCGCCAGACCAGCGATATCGGCGGCTATACGCTCGACTTCGACGTTCAGACAAACGCGATGCGTGGCACCTGGACGATGAACATCCATACCGATCCGAAGAGCTCACCGATCGCGACGAAAAGCTTCCTCGTCGATGATTTTGTGCCTGATCGTACCGATATGGAGATCAAGACCGAAGCCAAGGTCATCGGCCCTGAGACGGCGGCGACGGTCAATATCAGCGGGAAGTATCTCTACGGTGCGCCGGCCGCGGGCCTGGCGCTTGAAGGCGACGTCGTCATCAAGCCAACCCGCCAGAGCGAAGTCTTCCCTGGCTATTTCTTTGGTCTTGCCGACGAAGAGGCAAACGAGGATTCACGCCAGTCGATCGAAGGGCTGCCGGAACTCGACGAAAATGGTGAGGGCGTCACGGATCTGACGGTCGGCGAACTGCCGGCGACGACGCAGCTTCTCAACGCAACGGTCTACATCCGGATGCAGGAGACCGGGGGCCGTGCCATCGAGCGCTCGCTGGTCATTCCGGTGAAGAACCAGGGACCGATGATCGGCATCAAGCCGGAATTCTCCGGCGATCTCGGCGAAAACTCGATCGCCAATTTCACCGCAATCGGCGTCAGCGCAGACGGTCAGAAAGAAGAGATGAAGGGGCTTCGCTGGAAGCTCTACAAACTCAACCGCGACTACCAGTGGTATCGCGACGGGACAGCGTGGAAATACGAGCCGGTCTATACCGCCGAGCAGGTCGCCAACGGCAACGTCGACGCAAGCATGGACGGCGGCAAGATCTCTTCGCCCGTCGGATGGGGCCGCTACCGGCTGGAGGTCGAAAGCACACAAGCCGAGGGGCCGACGTCGAGCGTCGAGTTCGATGCCGGATGGTTCGTCCAGGCAACGTCGACGGAAACGCCAGATGGGCTGGAAATCGCACTCGACAAGGACAGCTACAAGGTCGGAGAAACGGCCAAGCTTAAGGTTTCTTCACGCTATGCCGGCGAGCTGATGATTGCGGCAGGGACCGAGACGCTCGTTGCCGTCCAGAACGCCGCGATCGGCGACAAGGGCGGCGAGGTTGATATCCCCGTCACCGCCGACTGGGGTGCAGGTGCCTACGTGACGGCAACCCTGTTCCGTCCTGGCGATGCGCAAGACAGCCACCTGCCGATGCGCGCCATCGGCGTCAAATGGCTGAAGGTCGATCCGGCCGAACGCGCGCTGCAGGTGAAAATCGACGCGCCGGACAAGATGCTGCCGCGCGGGCCGCTGCCCATCACTCTTGCTGTGGCCGGCGCCGGCGCCAACGAGGATGCCTATGTGACGGTTGCGGCCGTCGACGTCGGCATTCTCAATCTGACCCGCTACGAACCGCCGAATCCGCAGGACTGGTATTTCGGACAGCGTCAGCTCGGCCTTGAAATTCGCGATCTCTACGGTCGTCTTATCGACGGCTCGCTGGGGGCGACAGGCAAGCTCAGAACCGGCGGTGATGGCGGCGCGGTGGCTCTGCAGGGCAGCCCGCCGACACAGAAGCTTGTCGCATTTTTCTCCGGCCCCGTGAAACTGGACGCCGAGGGCAAAGCGCATGTGAGCTTCGACATTCCGCAGTTCAACGGCACCGCACGCGTCATGGCGGTGGCATGGTCGAAAACCGGCGTCGGCGAAGCGACGAAGGATGTGATCATCCGCGATCCGGTTGTCGTCACGGCCAGCCTCCCGCGCTTTCTGGCGCCGGGAGACACATCGGAGCTTCGTCTCGATATAGCCAACACGGATGCGCCGGCAGGCGACTACAAGCTGGCAATCACGGGCAATGATGCCGTTGCAGTCGTCAACGGTTCGCAAACGATCCGCCTTGAGGCCGGTGCCAAATCGGCCGTGACGCTTGCGGTAACTGGCAGGCAGCCAGGCAACGGCAGCGTTTCGATCAACCTTTCCGACGCCGGCGGGCTCTCGCTGGACCAGGCTGTCGATGTGCCGGTTCGGCCTGCGGTCTTGCCGGTGACCGAGCGCCGCGTGCTGGCGCTCAAACCGGGCGCCAAGCTGACGGTCGACAAGGCTCTGCTCGCCGACAGCGTGCTGCCGGGCGCTTCCGTCAGCGTCAGTGTCACCAGATCTGCCGCGTTCGACATTCCAGCGCTCTTGATGTCGCTCGACCGCTATCCGTTCGGCTGCGCCGAGCAGACGACGAGCCGGGCTCTGCCACTGCTCTATCTCAGCGATCTCGCCAAGCAATCCGGTCTGGAAGACGACGCGGATGTAAGAAAACGTGTTCAGGACGCAATTTACCGGGTGCTTTCCTATCAGGCATCAGCCGGCAGCTTTGGTCTTTGGGGGCCGGATAGCGGCGACCTCTGGCTCGATTCCTACGTCACCGACTTTTTGACGCGGGCTCGCGAACAGAAATACGACGTGCCGGATCGGGCGCTCGCGCAGGCGCTCGAAAATCTTCAGAATGCCCTCAGCTACGATGTCAACGTCAAGGATCAGGGCGACCAGATCGCCTATGCGCTCTATGTTCTTGCCCGCAACAAGAAGGCCGCGATCAGCGATTTGCGCTATTACGCCGATACGATGATCAACGACTTCCCGACCCCCCTTGCCAAGGCCCACATCGCAGCTGCCCTTGCGCTCTATGGCGACGCGACACGCTCGAAGAATATCTTCGTCGACGCTCTGCAGATGTCGGAGCAGTCGATGGTCACCCGGGTCAACCTGTCCCGCACCGACTACGGCTCCGTTCTCCGGGATAGTGCGGCCATTCTTGCGCTGGCGGCGGAAAGCCGTCCCGTTCCCCCCGTGGTTCCGGAACTCGCCAAGGCGGTCGCCAAGGAGTGGAACCGGGCCAAGTATACCAGTACGCAGGAACAGGCATGGATGCTGCTTGCTGCCCGGGCGATCCAGGGCGGCGACGATTCACTCAAGCTCGACGTCAACGGTGCGCTGCACGGTGGCGCCTATATGGCCACGATGACGGGCGACGCCCTGATGGGCAATCCGCTGACGCTCACGAACCAGACGAGTGATCCGGTATCGGCCGTCGTGACGACAGTTGCCGCCCCAACTGTGCCGCTGCCGGCCGGCGGTGACGGCTTTGCCATCGATCGGACCTACTACACGTTGGATGGCGAACAGGCGAACGTCACCGAAGCCAAGCAGAACGAGCGCTACGTGGTCGTTGTGCACGTCACGGAGAGCAACAACTGGCCGTCACGCATCGTCGTCACCGACCTGCTGCCGGCAGGCTTCCAGATCGACAATCCAAGTCTCGTTGACAGCGCTCAGCTCACCAACTTCGACTGGATCGGCGAAGTCACGGCTGCCCACACCGAATTCCGCAACGACCGTTTCGTCGCGGCCTTCAATCGTTCGGCCGACGACAACCGCGAAATCAACGTCGCCTATGTCGTCCGCGCCGTCACTCCCGGCACTTACGATCATCCGGCCGCCAGCGTCGAGGACATGTATCGTCCGCAGTTGTCTGCACGTACGGCGACCGGCAAGATGGAGGTTTTGGCAGCGCAGCCATGAGACTGAGGCGGAAACTTGCGATCGTTGCTGTGGGCGGCGTCTTTCTGGCCGGCGCAGCGCTCGTTGCGCTCTACGCAGCGGACAGGGCTTTTCCGCCGCCACTCGAAAAGGCCGGCACGGTATCCTCCGAAGTGCTGGACGCCGACGGCCAGCTATTGCGCGCCTTTGCAACGCCGGAAGGTCGCTGGCGGCTGAAGACCAGTGTCGGCGACGTCGACCCGCAGTTCCTGCGGATGCTCGTTGCCTACGAAGACCGCCGCTTCTACCAGCATGGTGGCGTCGATCCATGGGCGATCGGTCGCGCTGCACTGCAGCTCGTCATGAGCGGTCGCATCGTTTCCGGCGCGTCCACGCTGTCGATGCAGGTGGCACGACTGATCGAGCCGCGTCAGGGCCGCTCGTTGTCGGCAAAGCTGCTGCAGGTCGCGCGCGCAATCCAGATCGAACGACGGCTTTCCAAGCAGCAGATTCTCGACCTCTACCTCACTCACGCGCCATACGGTGGCAATCTCGAAGGGGTGCGTGCCGCGAGCCTTGCCTATTTCGGCAAGGAGCCAAGGCGTCTGACTGTGGCACAGGCTGCCCTCCTGGTTGCTCTTCCGCAATTGCCCGAACGACGCCGCCCCGATCGCAATCTTGCGGCGGCGGAAGCCGCGCGCAAGCGCGTCCTGGAGCGCGTGGCCGTCGTTGAAGCGGTCGGAGACGGCGAGGCGGAACGTGCCGAGGCCGTGCTCGTTCCGGAACGGCGCATGCAGCTCCCCGCGCTCGCTGCCCATGTTGCGGAAGCCGCATTGCGCAAGGAGCCCGGCCTTTGGCGGCATCGCACGACCCTGAAGAAACCGGTACAGGACGGGCTCGAATCGGTTGCGCGGGCTGCTGCCCTCAAGCTTGGACCGAAACTCTCTCTCGCGATGGTCATGGCGGATGCGCGGACCGGCGAGATCGTCGGTGAAGTTGGTTCAGCTGACTATTTCGATGCGAGCCGCTCCGGTTGGATCGATATGACGCGGGTCAATCGCTCACCAGGCTCTACGCTGAAGCCATTCATTTACGGTCTTGCCTTCGAAGAGGGATTGGTCAGCCAGGAAACGATCATCGAGGATCGACCTGCCGATTTCTTCGGTTACCGGCCGCGCAACTTCGACATGAGCTATCAGGGCGACGTCACCGTGCGCGAGGCCTTGCAGTTGTCGCTGAACGTTCCCGCGGTCAAACTGCTCGATGCCGTCAACCCGGTGAAACTTCTGATCCGCTTCCGGCGCGCAGACGTGCGTCCCGTTCTGCCACCGAACGAGACACCGGGCTTGGCGATTGGCCTTGGCGGCCTCGGCATCACGCTCAAGGACCTGGTGCAGCTCTATACTGCACTGGCCAATCACGGTCAGGCGGTCAGGATCGGGGATGGCATCAACAGCCAACCCGGCAGGATCGACGGCGAAGCCCTGCTCGATCCGGTCGCCGTCTGGAACGTTGCCGATATCCTATCGGGCGTCATTGCGCCGGCGGGAGCCCCCCAGCGCGGCATCGCCTACAAGACGGGTACGAGTTACGGCTACCGCGACGCCTGGTCCGTCGGATATGACGGGCGTTATGTTCTCGGCGTCTGGGTCGGCCGGCCCGACAACGGCGCCGTACCGGGATTGACCGGTTACGGTACTGCCGCCCCCATACTGTTCGAAGGCTTTGCGAAGTCGGACATTGCGACAACACCGCTCCCCCGGCCGCCATCGGGTGCGATGCGGATCGCCCAGGGGCAACTGCCGATCAGCCAGCGCCGGTTCGCCATCAATCCAAGCGGGCTTCTGGCGACGTCCGGCCGCGAGCCCGCACCTCAGATCGTCTACCCGCCCGAGGGCGCGCATGTCGATCTCGGCGCCAAGAGCGGCGACCTGTCACCGCTGATGCTGAAGCTGCAAGGCGGGAGAGCGCCATTCCGCTGGCTAGCCAACGGCAAGCCGTTGCCAGATCTCTCTCGTCGCCGAACCAATCAATGGATGCCGGATGGCGGAGGTTATTCCAAGCTCACCGTGATAGATGCCATGGGCCGGGCCGCGAGCGTCGGCGTTTTCGTCGACTGATCACCAACAACAAGTTCGGAGCAACAGCAAACCCATTGACGGTCGGCCAGGCCCTCTACATGCGCGCAAAATTCCCCGATGGAAAGCTCTGGACGTCACCGTATCCGCCACACTGGAGAGGATAGGGGCACCGTTAGACAAGCTTCAATCCTACGGTGCGGCGAAGCGGGAAATCATGCCCGGCGTCGAACATCGCTCGCACAAGGCCTGAACAATCGGGCAGAAAACTCCCATCAGCCTATCCGAAGGCGTGAGAGGATCATGAAACGCTTTAAGTCAGCAAGGCATCTTCAACGCTTCGTTTCCATCCACGACCCGATCGCCAACCTCTTTTACATTCCCCGCCACGACATTCCATCCACACACCATCGTGAACTGCGAGCCGCAGCCTTGGATGCCTGGCGCCAACTCGCACGCCTTCACGCCGCATGAAGCAAAGCCGTACTCCAAAATATTGTCTTCGCGGCGTTAAGTTTACGGTGCCGTGGCGAGAGAAAGGGAGAACTCGGCATTTATGGTGATCACGCGCCCAGCGAAGCTCGATAGAGAATAATCCGGCCGGTTGGTATGATCTGCGAGAGGAAATCAAAGTCCCGAACGTTGCCGGTCAGCACACTCGCGCCCAGCTGCCGCGCCTGCAGGAAAACGAGAGCGTCATTGACGAAGCGCCGCTCATGTCCCTCTCCCTCCGGCAGGTTGCTCAAGCGGAAGAGCAAACCAGCTAACACACCTGCCTGCCCCCAGATGGCTGCGTCTGGCGCATGAAGGCGGTGCTCTGGAATTTCTTCTACGGTCGCCTGGATCGTTTCGAGGGCCCACTTCGTGGAAGTATGCTTTGGGTCCAGCCGTCCGAAGGCATGCGTCAGCTCAGACAGACAGACTGCCGAATGGTAGCATAGTCGATAAGTAAGCAACGTATCGACTTCCACCGGCGAGCGCCCCCGCAACACATCCAGATAGACGCTGGTGTCCAGAAACACCGGCCCTCCAATTGACGGTTCGTTATTAACCCATGGGAGATCCTCGTCGCGCCTGCGCTCAAGTGTTTCGACGTGTTTCTGGGGCTTTAGTAATCGAAGCGTTTCAGAGAGATCAAACCCCAAGATCAATATCCGCCGGGACGCTGCCCTTGCGGCCAACCAAACGCGCGCCAAAGTCATCTTCAAGAGCCAACCGGGAAAGCGCCAACTCCAGCAGCTCAGTGTCGGAGGTGACATGAGCCCGCTTCTTGGCCGCCTCGATCAGCTCTGAGGGCACTCGCCCTGACAAGCGGGTATTCTTCGCGGTGCCAAGGAGACCGACGGCCTTCGCTTGCTCGAGCACGAGCTTATTGCGCGTCAACGCGGCTTTCGCTTCACGTTCCGCAGCAGTTCGTGGTTGGGTACCCATAGGCTTCTCCGCTGTTGAACGGAATATAGAATCCGTTGAACAGAAAGGCAAGGTTCAAAATTGGGGTGGCTGCCAAAGCCGCCAAGGAAAGTCTGAATAGAATCGGATCCCGTTGATCGCCCATAATATTTTGAACAGTCGAGGCCAACATTCGCAACTTCACAACAGTTATTCCAGCAACCTTCTGGCGTGATCTGCGAACTACTGGGTTGGTGCATCCCGGTGCTCCGCTGCCGCAGGGGAGCGGTTGATCCGATCGTGTCCCCGGAGGTGGTGTAGGTCGCGGCGGAGGCCGTGCTTTCCGACATAGAGCCGGAGGATATCAGCGTGCCACAGCGGGCAGACTGATTTGGGGATCATCGCTCATTTGCGCCATGGTCTCAAGGGTCATGTACCTGGCCCCC
>NZ_JBFTOF010000026.1:0-79504 GCF_056397845.1 Rhizobium sp. 05L419 | reverse complement strand
AACCGCAAGGATGAGGGGAGTGGCTCCCTTGTCCTGCTCCTCAATGTCCGCCCCCGCATCGAGGGCCGCCGCGAGCGCTGCCAGGTCGCCGCTCTTGGCCGCCTCGTGAAGCGGACCGCCTTGGGACGTTGCGAAAATGCTCAAGTAGATGAGTACGCTTCCTACCAGCCCACGCATCGGTCTTTCCCCGGGCAGCTTAGCGGCTGAGATTATATACCCGATCTACTGGACCGAACAGCCTGGGACGCGTCCGACAGTTTGGCGGCAGTCATCCGCCATCGCACGAGCGTCGGGCGAGGTCATTCAAAAAGATCACGAATAATGCTTCATAGGAGCAAGATAGGAAGCAGCCGCCGGACTAGCGGCGGATCTCCGCAAGTCCGCCTGTTTGCACCAGCCCACACCAGACCTGCTTCACCAAATCGTCCAGTGTCGCGCGACCTACTCGCGAGGAGGCCTTCTGTCATGCGGTGGTACTTGCTCCACAAAACCGAGAAATATCATCAGGACTTCCTGACAAACACCGCGACCTAACCCTATATAGTGACCAACGATCTGTCGAAGATCGAAAACCTCAAGTGTTCCCGAAGGATTATCGCGCCAAGCCAGCTCTCGTTGCAAACGCCGGATCGAATTGATGGCGGCGGGGAATGGGATTGGAATGATAGAACACCAGGGAGCCTGTCTTCGTTAAATGGAAGGAAGTTCGATGACAACTGAACGCGCAGTTCTCGCCGGTGGTTGCTTCTGGGGCATGCAAGACCTCATTCGTCGCTATGATGGCGTCATTTCCACTCGCGTCGGCTACACCGGCGGCGAGGTCGCCAACGCCACCTATCGCAACCATGGCAATCATGCCGAGGCCATCGAAATCACCTTCGATCCCTCGAAAATCACCTACCGCGATCTCCTGGAGTTTTTCTTCCAGATCCACGATCCGACGACCATGGATCGTCAGGGCAATGATCGCGGCGCAAGCTATCGTTCGGCGATTTTCTACACCGGCGGCGAACAGAAGCGTGTGGCCGAAGAGACGATTGCTGACGTCGAGGCCTCCAATCTCTGGCCAGGCAAGGTCGTGACCGAAGTGACGCCGGCGAGTGATTTCTGGGAAGCCGAACCGGAGCATCAGGACTATCTGGAGCGTATTCCAAACGGTTACACATGCCATTTCATTCGACCTGGCTGGAAGCTGCCGAAGCGTCAAGCATCGGAAGCAGTCCGCCAGGTCTCGTAAGTGGGCGCAAGGGGAGGGCGAGCCTGTCGTCCTCCTTTCTGGGGCTGTTGCAGCCCCGCGATTGCCTTTTCGATGCCGCGTAGCGTTGCCAGCCTGGTGAAGATCGCGGGCGACCAGCGCAGATGAGCACAAAAAGATGGATGGGAGAATTTCTCGCCATACTCATTTCCCTCTGTCAAACAATCCCAAGGGCTGTGATAACCGAGGCCATTGTCGAGGCCTATTCGTTCTCTCGGCCCAGCTAGTCAGACAATGCGTTCGATGAGGCCTTCCACCGATACACCGATATGATGGGCCTGAGGCGGATTGGTCCGGGCAGCGCTGGGCTCGTCTGCGGTACGTGATGTCTTATTGGCCAAACCGGCGTTGGCAATTGAGTTCCCGCAGAATTACCTCGAAGGTTATGTCAAAATCACTGCGGATATACCCCGTATGAGAATTTTTAGGCGCCGTCGCTGACGTTTTGTGGGTTCGGTAGCTTTTGCTAAGGATCTTCTCGGCTATATTTTCAACCCATGCTTTATCTCATATCGACCTATTGGCCGCATATTCTCTTCGTTGTCTCATTCGCCATGGGGGCGGTGGCGGCGATTCATGCCACCATGACCAAGGAAGAAGTGCGCGCCGCCATTGGCTGGGTTGGCGTGATTGTGCTGTCTCCCATCATCGGTGCGGTGCTCTATGCCATTGCCGGCATCAATCGCATGCGTCGCACCTCCCTAAGCCTCCGGCGCGATGCCTTGATCTCCGAGGCGGACCTCGATGAACTGGAAAGTTTCGACGCCGATGCGGAGCTGGTCATCAGCGGTTTCGGGCAACGCTTCGCCGCCCTTCAGACGCTCGGCGACAGAGTGGCCCGTAGTCCGCTTGCCACCGGCAACACGATCGACATGATCGAGACGGGCGACGACTGCTATGCAGCGATGAAGGCGGAGATTGACGCTGCCGAACGGAGCGTGCTGCTGGAAACCTATATTTTCGATCGGGACAGGATCGGCCTTCGCATTGCCGACGCGTTGATCGCCGCTGCAAGGCGTGGTGTCGAAGTGCGCGTCCTGATCGACGCCGTCGGCGCCCGTTACTCGGTGCCCAGCATACTCGGGCATCTCAGCGACGGTGGCGTCTCCGTGGCGGTGTTCAATGGCAATGTCATCATCGGACTGCGTCTGCCCTATGCAAACCTGCGCACCCACCGCAAGATCCTGATCGTCGACGGCCGGGTGGCGCTGACAGGAGGGATGAACATCAGGGAGGGGTTCACCCGCGAGGTGGCGGGCGAGAAATTTGCGCGCGATACGCACTTCCTGGTCACCGGTCCCGTCGTCGCTGATCTCTTCGATGTGGCTGCCGAAGACTGGCGGTTTACCACCGACGAAGAACTTACGGGTGACGAATGGCGGATCGCCGCCCCCGAGCGGGAGCCCGGCGACCCCGTCTTCATGCGGGTTGTGGCGTCAGGGCCGGACAGGAGGATCGAGACAAACCACAAGATGCTGATGGGCGCGTTTTCGGTCGCACGCAAATCGATCAGGATCATGTCCCCCTACTTCCTACCGGACCGGGAATTGATCAGTGCGTTGGCGACAGCGGCCAGACGCGGCGTCGATGTCGATATCGTGGTGCCCGCCGTCAACAACCTTGTCCTCGTCGATCGCGCGATGACGGCTCAGTTTGACCAGATTGTCAGCAACTACTGCCGCATCTKGCGCTCGAGCGGTGCATTCAGCCACTCGAAACTGCTGTCTATTGATGGGGCTTGGTCCTATGTCGGCTCCTCGAACCTCGATCCAAGATCGCTGCGGCTGAACTTTGAAATCGATCTGGAAGTTCTCAACGAGGGTTTCGCCGCCGAAATCGACGAACATATCGATGAGGTGATCAAGTCGGCTTCGCCGGTGACACTGAACGCACTGCGGTCCAGGTCCTTTGCCGTTCGGCTTCTCGACAAGATACTGTGGCTCGGTTCGCCCTATCTTTGATCGCCATTTCCAGCACCTGGCCGTGGCAAGTTTCATCATAGCGCCTATACTTGCTAAGCAGTCGATTTCATTCAACGGAGCGCCGGCAAACAGCGATGCATGCCCGAAAAGACAATCTGCCCGCCAGCATCCTGGCGTCAATCAGGAACCGCAAGAGACGCCTCGATGCGGCGCACCCCGAGACGAATGCGCGCGCCGAGGGCACACTCATCGCGTCGTATAATGTCCACAAGGGTGTCGGAAACGATCGGCGTTTCGACCCAGAGCGCACCAGCCGCGTCATCCACGAGATCGACGCCGATGTCATTGCCCTGCAGGAAGCAGACACCCGTTTCGGGGAGCGTACCGGTATCCTCGATCTGGCCAGACTGGAGCGAGAAACGGGCCTGCTTCCCGTACCCGTCAGCGGCATGGCAAAAGCCCACGGCTGGCACGGCAATGTCGTCCTGTTCAAGAAGGGGCTTGTCCGGGATGTCCATCAGATCAATCTTCCCGGACTGGAACCGCGCGGCGCTCTCGTCGCGGAACTTGAGCTCGAACGGGGGGGGGCGCTGCGTATCATTGCCGCGCATTTCGGTCTGCTGCGGCATTCGCGGGCACAGCAGGTAAAGGTTCTGGTCGAATTGATGGCCGATAAGTCGGATACGCCGACAATCCTGCTCGGCGATCTTAACGAGTGGCGACTTGGGGACCGCTCCTCGCTGCATACATTTCAATCCATCTTCGGCCCGCAACCAGCCGCCGTGCCGAGCTTTCCCGCCCGGCTTCCGGTCCTGGCATTGGACCGCATCATGTCGAACCGCAAGGGCGTGGTCTCGGCTGTGCGCGCGCACGACACACCGCTTGCTCGTGTCGCGTCCGATCATCTGCCAATCAAAGCGATCGTCACGCTCGACCCAAGGTGAAGGTCCTAAGTCAGGCTGGTGTGCAAAGCGCGGCCGCCTGACCGGCCAAGGTTGCGTGGTCTCGGCAGGATGTCGGTCTTGTCGATCTTGCGTCGCAGGCTGGCATTCATTCTTGAAAGCCTTGACTCCGTTTGCAGTCGTGGCACGTTCGGCTCTCAACGGTCGCCTTGCAGGGGAGAGGCATCTCAGTGTTTGGCAGTTTACAACGAGGTATCAGACGCCCGGCTTCGACTGGGGCCCTGTGGCGTTGGTTTGCCGCAGGCATCGCAGCCAGCCTGTCTGTCGCCGTCTTCCTGTCGCCAGCTGTCGCGCTCGAGCAGGCGGCGCAAACAGAGGCGTCAAAGCAGCAGGTCGAGAAGCTCCTGAGCCTCTGGCACAAGCACTACGCCGGTGCGGACAGCCTGAATGAACGACGATCTGCGTTCGAGCGCTTGATGGAAGAGGCGCCTGGCCCTTCGCGTGTGCAGATCAGGCACGTCGATGCCGGCGGTGTGGATGCCGAATTGATCTGGCCGGCGCGCCTTCATCACCCGATTGGTAGGCGAGCGGTTCTTTACGTTCACGGCGGGGGCTTCTACGGCGGTTCGCCGGATACGCACCGCGCTTTGGCCGGATCACTCGCCAAGGCAACGTCGGCCGACGTCCTCCTGATCGACTACCGGCTGGCGCCGGAGTATCCCTATCCCGCGCAGATCGACGATACACTTACGGCCTATGGCTGGCTGCTCGACTCCGGATACGAAAATGACAACATCGTGGTTGTCGGCGATTCGGCCGGCGGCAATCTGGCGATCGAGGCGGTGCTTAGACAAATGCAGCTGAAGGGTCCGCTGCCGGCAGCGGTCATCGCGATGAGCCCGATCACGGATCTGTCGGCGACCGGTGCGACTGCAGAAGCCAGTGCGGGCGGCGATCCCGTGTTGGGCGTCCTTGCACTCGATGCCGCCAGCAAGGCCTATCTTAGAAGCCTCTCGCCGAAGGATCCGAGGGTTTCGCCTCTTTATGCTGACATGACGGGGTTTCCGCCGTTGTTGGTGCAGGTCGGTTCCGGGGAAGTCCTGGGGGACAGTGCGTTGCGTCTAGCCGACAAGGCGCGCAAGGCCGGCGTCGACGTGACGACGCAGGTGTGGCCCGGAATGATMCATCAATGGCAGCTGTTTCCATTCTGGCTCGACGACGCTCGAAAGTCGAACCAAAGCGCGGCCGACTATGCCATCCGGCATTTTGCCGACAAGCCGCAGCAATAGGGTTTAGAGCATTTCCGCTTTTCTTCGAACCGCGAAAACGCTCTATCTYTTTGTTTTCACGCAATTCCGGGCGCAAAACCGCTACKCACTTTTGCTGGAATTGCTCTAGCTCGGCATTTTCTACCGTATTTCGGGGGCGATCGTCGCGTCCGCTGCCCATTCCCTCCGCGATATCAGGCGCAGGCGACCGACGGGTCGGTTGTCTGGCACGACGGTCTACCTTGAGAATCCGATTGTTTGCGGTCGGCATAGTGCGCCCGCTTCTGCTCATACATAGCGAGGTCGGCGCGTCTCACCATTGCTTCGATCGTTTCTCCCGGTTCGCTGGTGGCAAAGCCAAGTGCAATGCTCAAGGGTGCGTTGGAGTAGAACTGATTGTTTATCTTCAGCAGCTCGCCAATGGTCTCCACCATTGCCAAGGCGTTCTGTCGGTCGGCGCCGGGCATCAGTACGGCAAACTCGTCTCCGCCGATCCGTGCTGCGTAGTTGGGCGGCGAGACGGCACCGTTGAGAACTTCGCCGAGCCGGCGCAGCAGCGCATCGCCGGCATCGTGTCCACGTTGATCGTTGGCATCCTTCAAGCCGTTGAGATCAATGATGATCGCCGAAACCGGCCGCAGCGACTTACGTTCCAGCCTGTTCAGTTCGTCCATATAGAAGGCGCGGTTATGCAGCTTCGTCAGCACGTCGTGCTTGCCGAGATATTCGAGATAGGCCTCGGCCTTTTTCCGCGCGGTAATATCGGTCAAAGCCACCTGAACCAGCGACCAGTCGCCTTCGTGCCCAGGCAGTATCGAGAACTGCAGCAGGACGAAGCGCTCGGAGCCGTCGAGTGCATAGTTTATCACCTCCCGCTGGTGAAAAAAGTTGCCGTTCCACAGTTCGATCAGCTGTTCGCGAAAATGCTTCTCCATGTCGTCGCGGAAGATCTCCCCCAGGCGCTGCAGCAGCGTGTGCCGGTCGGGCGCAGAGAACAGATCAAGCGTCGCGTTATTGACATCGATGACCCGGATCTCGCTCATGCACTGGCGCACGAACTCCGGATGAACGTCGGTAAAGACGCGAAAGTCGATGATGCCGCGGTTGCGCACGTCCTCAAGGAGAGCCTTGATGCGGCTGAAATCCTCGACCCAGAGCGATACCGGCGAATGCTCGAATATCCCTTCCGCATAGCGCCGGTTCTCGTGCTCGCTACGCCGTGCTTCTTCACGCGCCGTCACGTCTTCGGTCGTCAACAGCAGCCTGCCCAGCGACTGCTCATGCCCCGGCAGGACAGCCCCGCGCAGCTGGATGTCGAGCCTGCGGCCGGACAACGTGTAGTTCACCGCGCTACCGGCGAACTCCGTCCTTCCCTCCCAAAGGGCTGCCAGCTCGTTCACATGGCTCTCCAGCATCTCGTCGCGAAAGACCCTGGTCAGATTGGCGACGAGATGGTCGAGGCTCTCTGCCTCGAAGAGGTCAAGTGTCTTGCGGTTTACGCGCAGGATGCGGATCTGCTGAGAGCACGCCGCGACGCGACTGACATCGTCCTTTAAAAACGCGCGAACATCCTCGATGCCGTCTTTTCTCCAGCGATCAAATTGCTCTTTCACACCGCTGAAATCTTCGATCCACATCGCGATGGGGGCCAGATCAAAAACATCGGCGTCGGAAGAATCACTGGTCATGGGGCTCATTTCCTGCTGATGCTCATGCGGTCGCGGGCGTGATTTGAATTCGCGCGTCAAAGACACTCCGATCGACCTTTTACGGCGATTCGTAAATCGTAATTTGACGCAGAATGATCAGCACGCCAAACAAATGCCCGGTTTGAGGCAGCCGCGCTTGACGGCGGCTGCCGGGCAACCCGCAGACCCGACGAAATTGACCGTTGCGACGAGCCCTGTTCAAGCGGCGTTTCGAAACAGCTTCCAGCGTGTGGGGCGGAAGGCAATCCGACTGCGATCGAGCCTGTCAGCCTGAGCGGGGGGCAGTTCGAGTTCAATCGAGGGATGGCTCTTGCCGATATCGACCTCAATATGGCGCGTTCCGGCGACACGGCGACTGCTGGTCAGCAGGCCCGCGATGCAGCCGCTGCAGCCATCGCGCAGTTCGATGTCGTGCGGGCGGAAGTAGAGCTGTGCATCACCATCCGGTTCAGCCTTGGCCGTGAGCCCAAGGGGGCGATCCTCAAACCAGATCTCACCATCGGCAATCCTGACCTGCAGACAGTTCGATTGACCGACAAAGCCGAACACGAATGGCGAATTCGGATTGTCGTAAACTTCGTCAGGGGTGCCGACCTGTTCGATCGCTCCCTGGCTCATGACGACGACGCGGTCTGCAAGTTCCATGGCCTCGTCCTGGTCGTGCGTGACGAAAACCGTGGTATGTCCGGTCCGATCGTGAATCTCGCGCAACCATCTGCGCAGGTCCTTGCGCACCTGCGCATCGAGCGCTCCGAACGGCTCGTCGAGCAAAAGCACGTTGGGTTCCACCGCCATGGCACGCGCAAGCGCCACGCGCTGCCGCTGTCCACCCGAAAGCTGCGCCGGATAGCGCTTCTCAAGGCCAGAGAGCTGCACAAGGTCTAGGAGTTCAAGGGCACGCCTGCGGATTTCGGCCCTTGGCGGGCGGCGGGACGAATTGCGGACCTTGAGACCAAAAGAAACGTTGTCGAGCACTGTCATGTGCCGGAACAGTGCATAGTGCTGGAACACGAAGCCGATATTGCGCTGCTGCACCGTCTTCTTCGAGGCATCTTCCTCGCCGAAGTAGATGAGGCCTTCTGTCGGGCTCTCAAGCCCGGCGATCAACCTCAGCAGTGTCGTCTTGCCGGATCCTGAAGGGCCAAGCAAGGCGATGAGTTCACCGGAGCGGATGTCGAGCGAGACGTCGTGGAGAGCCGGAAACCGCTCGAATTCCTTGCGCAAGTTTTGAACGCGAACTTCCATTCTAATTCCTTCAGTGCCGCCGGCTGGCGGCGATTTCATCGCTGTATCGCATTTCGAGCAGCGTCTTCAAAACAAGGGTTACAAGCGCCAACAGCGCAAGCAGGGTAGCCACGGCAAAGGCGCCGGTGAAATTATACTCGTTGTAGAGGATTTCCACCTGCAGCGGCATGGTGTTCGTCTGGCCGCGTATATGGCCAGAAACCACCGAGACGGCACCGAACTCTCCCATGGCACGGGCGTTGCACAACAGCACGCCGTAGAGCAAGCCCCATTTGATGTTGGGCAAGGTCACGTGCCAGAAGGTTTGCCAGCCGCTGGCGCCGAGCGAAATCGCTGCCTCCTCGTCGCCGGTGCCCTGTTCCTGCATCAAGGGGATCAATTCGCGTGCGACAAAGGGAAAGGTCACGAACATGGTTGCAAGGATCAAACCCGGAACAGCAAAGAGGATCTTGATGTCGTGGGCGCTGAGCCAGCTTCCAAGATGGGTATTGGCGCCGAACAGGAGGACGAAGACGAGGCCCGAGATCACCGGCGACACGGAGAATGGCAGGTCGATCAATGTCGTCAGGAATGCCTTGCCCTTGAATTCGAACTTGGCGATTGCCCAGGCGGCGGCGACGCCGAAGCTGAGGTTCAATGGCACGCTGACGCCTGCGACGATCAGGGTGAGCCTGATCGCAGAGAATGTCTCGGCATCCTGCAGAGCTTCGAAGAATGCCGGAGCGCCCTTGCGAAACGCCTCCACGAAGACCGCGGCCATTGGCAGGAGCAGGATCAACGCCAGAAACACCAAAGATGCGATAATCAGCGTCCAGCGCGCGATCTTGTTTTCGGTCACGACGGAGCGGACCTTTGCTGATCGAAGACCGGTATCAAACGCCATAACCATACCTCCGTCTGCTCCAGCTCTGGATCAGGTTGATAACGAGCAGCATGGCGAAGGAGAGCACCAGCATAATTGCTGCTATGCCCGTCGCGGCGGCGTAGTTGTATTCTTCGAGCTTGATGACGATCAAAAGCGGCGCGATCTCCGACTTGAACGGCAGATTGCCGGCAATGAAGATCACCGACCCGTATTCACCGACGCCGCGCGCAAAGGCAAGCGAAAAACCGGTGAGGACCGCGGGTGCCAGGCCTGGCAGCAGCACGCGGAAGATCGTCTGAAAACGGTTCGCGCCAAGCGTGGCGGCTGCCTCCTCCACTTCCTTGTCGATCTCTTCCATTACCGGCTGCACGGTACGCACCACGAAGGGAAGTCCGACGAAAACAAGCGCGATCACGATGCCGAGCGGCGTGAAGGCGATCTTGATGCCAAGCGGTGTCAAAAATTGCCCGATCCAACCGTTGGGAGCGTAAAGCGTCGCAAGCGCTATGCCTGCAACAGCCGTCGGCAGGGCGAACGGCAGATCGACCATAGCGTCGATGACGCGCTTGCCCGGAAAACGGTAGCGCACCAGCACCCAGGCAAGAACGATCCCGAATATGACGTTGACGCAGGCGGCGGCAAAGGCGGCGCCGAAACTGATGCGAAGAGCAGCCAGCGTGCGTGGATCGAGCGTAATCGACCAGAATTTCTCCCAGCCGAGTTCGCTTGAGCGCCAGGCAAGGCCCGACAGGGGAATGAGGATCAGAAGGGTCAGCCAGATCAAGGTAAAGCCGAGTGTCATCCCAAATCCTGGAATGACACTCGGCCGCTTGAACCGCCACCGCGTGGGGTTATGTGCTTTCATGTGGTGTATTATTGGGCCGGCTTGTAGATTTGGTCAAATACGCCGCCGTCCCCGAAGAATTTCGGCTGCGCTTCCTTCCAGCCACCGAAGTCGTCGATGGTCGCAAGCGTCAGCTTCGGGAAGCGGGCGATATCGGCAGGATCGGCTGCCTCCGGCTTGATCGGGCGATAGAAGTGCTTGGCGGCGATCTTCTGGCCTTCATCGGCATAGAGGTAGTTGAGGTAGGCTTCAGCGACTTTGCGCGTTCCCTTCTTGTCGACGTTGCCGTCAACGATGGCAACCGGCGGATCCGCACGGATCGAGAAGGCAGGCGTTACGATTTCGAACTGGTCGGGGCCAAGTTCCTCGAGCGAAAGATAGGCTTCGTTTTCCCAGGCAAGCAGAACATCGCCGAGACCGCGCTGGACGAAGGTCGTCGTCGCGCCACGGGCGCCGGTATCGAGGACCGGAACGTGCTGCAAGAGCTTGGTCACGTAGTCCTGCGCCTTGGCCTCGTCGCCGCCGTTTGCCTGCTTGGCCCAGGCCCAGGCCGCCAGGAAGTTCCAACGGGCGCCACCCGAAGTCTTCGGGTTCGGCGTGATGACCTGGACATCGTCCTTGACGAGGTCGCCCCAGTCCTTGATGCCCTTGGGATTGCCCTTGCGGACAAGGAAAACGATCGTGGAGGTATAGGGTGTCGAATTGTTCGGGAACTTGGTCTTCCAGTCGGCCGGGATCTTTCCGGTCTTCTTGGCGATGGCGTCGATGTCGCCTTCGAGTGCCAGCGTTACGACATCAGCTTCCAAGCCGTCGATGACGGACCGAGCCTGAGCGCCGGAACCACCATGCGAGGCCTGAATCGCTACCGTTTCACCGGTGTCCTTCTTCCACTTCGCAGCGAAAGCGACGTTGAAATCCTTATACAGTTCTCTCGTCGGATCATAGGATACGTTGAGAAGCGTCTGATCCGCGAATGCGGGAGCGACAGCACCGATGGCGACAGTGCCTGCCAGAACCGCGGCCGCGAAAAGCCGGGTGATCCGAAATGACTGCATGGAAACCTCCTTCGTTTGTGACCGAAACTCTACCAACTCGGTCGTATAATGAAACGCAGATTGTTTCTGTTCCGTGCCCGGCTCCTAGAATGGAGTCCCATTTCACGCCATATTTTGAAATGAATGTGCTCGGGTTGGCCGCGGCCAACCCGTCCGGGGTCGGGGCGGCCAACCACTCTTCCTCTGTCGCACCCTTAAAATTTTGCATCAAGCCGAATCATTCGTTTCTTCGTATGATCATCGCGCACTTGTGTTTGCGCACGGATTGACCAGCGCTTTCCTTCACGTGATCGGGCTCAGCATGTCCTTTAAAATCCTCCTCATCGGCTCCGCTGCGGCGATTGCTTGCGCCTCTGCATCGCGCGCAGCCGACGCAATCGTTACTTCAGAGCCGGAGCCGGTCGAGTATATCCGGGTCTGCGATGCCTATGGCACTGGCTACTTCGCCATTCCGGGCACCGAGACGTGCCTCAGAATCAGCGGCTATGTGCGTGTCCAGGAACGGTTCGGCCGAGACGAATCCGAACCGTCCGATTGGTCGTTTTGGTCGCGCGCGCAGGTGACGTTGAGCTCCAAGAGCGACACGGAATGGGGCACGCTGACAGGTGTCATCACGCTGCGCCAGGAAGCCGAGAACAGCTCCGAGTTTGCTCCGACGCTTGACGAAGGCTACATCGATATCGCCGGTCTGCGGGCCGGTATGTTTTATAGCTGGTGGGACGATGATCCGAGCGGCGAGACCGACGTGGTCGCCAGCAACGAGACAAATCACAATTCGATCCGTTATCAGTACGAAGGCGATGTCGTCACCGCAGGTGTGTCGCTCGACGAACTGGAGGATGAATACGACACGAAGCCCGGCGAGGGACCGAACGACCTTGGTATTGCCGCGCAGGTCTCGTTCAAGTCGGGGATCTATTCCGGATACCTCCTTGGCGGCTACGACACGGACACGGCGGAGGGGGCGATCCGCGCGATCGTCTATGCCGATCTGGGCCCAGGCCAGCTCGGACTTTACGGGGTCTGGGCGAGCGGCGCCAACTACTACTACGAGGAATCGGAGTGGACCGTCGGTGCCCAGTACGCATACCAGGCGACCGACAAGCTTATGTTCATTCCGGGCGCGCAGTATTTCGAGAAGGTCGAACTCGATGCAGACGGCGATGGTTTTTCCGGCGGAAACGCGTGGACCGCCGGGGTGACGGTCAACTACAAGATCGTCGAGAATCTCGCAACGCGCCTCAGCCTCCAGTATCACAACCAGGAAGACGACGACCAGGTCGAAGGCTTCCTCCGCTTCCAACGCGACTTCTGATCCCTATCGCAGGCTCGCCATTTCCGGTTTTGCTATACGCGGGAATCGGCCAGGAAATCGGAGTATAATTCTTCGGCTGTCTTTGCCTTGCGCATCGACGCTACAATCCCGGGTGATTGCAGTTGCCGGGCTATGGCGGCAAGGACATTCAGGTATTCCCCGCGGTGGTTCTCGCCAAACAGCAGGACGAAAGCGATGTCGGTCGGCGCGTCGTCAACCGCCTCGAAATCGAGCGGACGGGCGAAGCGGATCAACAACCCTCGCGGATGGGTCATGCCTTCGACGACCGCATGCGGTACGGCAATGCCGTTGCCGATGCCCGTTGAGCCGAGGCTTTCGCGGCTTTCCAGCGCCCGAAGAACTATTTTGTGGTCAATTCCGAAAGCCTCTGCCGCCTTCTCCGCGATGGTCTGCAGCCCTCGCCATTTTGTCGTTGCAACGACCCCGACGAACGTATGGTCGGGACGGATGATAGCGGATAGGTTCATATCGTCTCTCTTGTCGTTCGGGCAATGCCCGTCCTCGAACGCGACGCCGCAACCTGCCACGTGTTTGACGCTTCGTGGCCATGTTCGATGCGCGTTCATAGTCCCAAGTGAGATAAGTGGTCCAGTGGGCCTTTGCCGGACAAAAATAAGCAGCGCATAAAGGTTGCGCGCATTTTCAACGAATGCTTGAAATGAATTCAAGATACTTCGCGCTTATCCAAGGGGAATTACGTTGAACCTCGTCAGGTTGGGCTGAGCATTTTACCAATTAATGGGCAAAAGCCTTCGCAGTGGAATTGAATTGCGAAGGCTTCGGGTCTTATAGTCCTTCCAATGTCTCGCCCGATTCAACGGCAAGGCGATAGGGAAGGAAACAGACAATGACCAAAGTCCGTGCGCTGGTGCTGGAGCGCCAGCATGAACTCGCTCTTCGCGATATCGACCTGCCGCTGGAGACTGGTCCCGGCGAGGTGAAGATCAGGATCCACACGGTCGGCGTCTGTGGGTCGGATGTCCACTATTACACGCACGGCAAGATCGGTCCCTTCGTCGTCAAAGAGCCGATGGTGCTTGGTCACGAGGCTGCCGGCACCATCGTCAAGGTCGGTGAGGGCGTCTCGCATCTGAAGGTCGGGGACCGCGTCTGCATGGAGCCGGGCATCCCCGATCCGAATTCCAAGGCGAGCCGGCTCGGCATGTACAATGTCGATCCGGCCGTCGCCTTCTGGGCGACGCCGCCGATCCATGGCGTGCTGACGCCCGAGGTCGTGCATCCCGCCAACTATACGTTCAAACTGCCGGACAGTGTCAGCTTCGCCGAAGGCGCGATGGTCGAGCCGTTCGCGGTCGGCATGCAGGCGGCGAGCAAGGCGAAGATTGCGCCCGGCGATACGGCCGTCGTCCTCGGCGCTGGCCCGATCGGCACGATGGTGGCGATCGCCGCCCTTGCCGGCGGCTGCGCCCGGGTGATCGTCGCCGATCTGGCACAGCCGAAACTCGATATCGCCGCCCAGTACCAGGGTGTCATTCCGGTCAATATTCGCGAGAAGAACCTTGCCGAGCAAGTCTCGGGACTGACGGACGGCTGGGGCGCCGACGTTGTTTTCGAATGCTCCGGCTCGCCGAAAGCATGGGAAACGATCATGGAACTGCCGCGCCCTGGCGGCGTCATCGTCGCGGTCGGCCTGCCGGTCAATCCGATCGGCTTCGACGTGTCGACGGCTTCCACCAAGGAGATCCGCATAGAGACGGTATTTCGCTATGCCCACCAGTACGAGCGCTCGATCGCACTGCTCGGTTCGGGCCGCGTCGACCTGAAGCCGTTGATCTCGGAAACATTCAAGTTCGAGGATGCCGTCAAGGCCTTCGACCGGGCCGTCGAGGCGCGCCCGAGCGACGTGAAACTGCAGATCGTTATGGACTGAATGCCCGGCCGTCGCTCATCCATCTAGGACTGCCCGACGCTCGGCTTCATCCTGCGAAACGCAAGGGCCGCAGCGGCGATGACGGCTGCTGCCGCAAGGGCGATCAGCAGATGGTGATGAATGGGAAGATCGCCCAATGCCTGTTGGATGCCGTGCCCGAACACATATCCAAGCGCGGTAAACAACTGCCCCCAGACCAACGCCGCCGCTGCGTTCAATACTACGAATTTTCGGGTTGAAATTCGTGTTGTTCCGATGACAACAGGGCTAATTGTCCGCAACCCGACCAGGAAGCGAAAGGCAAAGATGAAGCCGGTGGGATACCGTTCGAGAAGCTGGGTTGCCCGCGCAAGCGCCGGCTTATCCAGCAGTCGGCGCACGACGCTCCACTGCGCTGCGTAGCGCCCGGCAAAAAACCACATCTGATCCCCGACAAAGGACCCAGCCGATGCGGCGAGCGAGGCTGGCCAGTAGGTGAGCAGACCGTGATGCGAAATCACACCGCCGAGAAAAGCAGCCGTCTCCCCTTCGAAAGCGGTGCCCAGAAATATAGCCAGCAAGCCGTATTGTTCGATCAGCAGTTCGATGGACAAGAGGGCAACCTTCGGGTGTCACGGTTTCGGCAGCAGTCTTGCAAGCTAGACCGCCTTCAAGTCTGCGAGCAATGTCGGGATCAGCTCCGAAACCGTCGGATGGATCGGCACGGCCCATTGCAGCACGGGGTAGGGCGCCCTGGCGTTCATTGCGTCAATGAAGCCATGGATCGCCTCGTCGCCTTCGATGCCAAGGATGGCAGCGCCGAGAATCTGCTTGGTTTCGGCATCCGCGATCACCTTCATGAACCCCTTGGTTTCACCTCGCTCGTTGGCGCGCCCGACGCGGCTCATCGGCCGGGTGGAGATCAGGATCTCGCGTCCCGAAGCGCGCGCTTGCTTCTCCGTCATGCCCACCCGACCGAGCGGCGGATCGATGTAGAGCGCATAGGCGGGAATACGGTCGCTGAGTTTTCGATCCTCGCCGTCGAGCAAATTGGCGGCTGCGATCTCGAAGTCGTTGTAGGAGGTGTGGGTAAAGGCGCCGCGGCCGTTGCAATCGCCAAGCGCGGAGATGCCTTCGACATTGGTCGCCAGTTTGTCGTCCACGATGATGTAGCCGCGCTTGTCGATCGCGACGCCGGCGAGATCGAGCCCGAGATCATCGGTATTGGGACTGCGTCCGGTGGCGACGAGCACGTGGCTTGCCTGGACATCCGGCTTGCCTGCGCCAGCAGAGACGGCGATCCCGTCACGGGTTTTGGCAAAGGCGATGCCGTCGGCGTCTGTGTGCACCGTGATGCCCTCCGAACGCAGAATATCGGCGATCGCATCCGAAACATCTGCATCCTCGCGCGACGCCAGCTTCGGTCCGCGCTCAATGACAGTAACGTCGGCACCGAAGCGCCGATACATTTGCGCGAATTCGAGGCCGATATAGCTGCCGCCGATGACCGCCAGATGCTTCGGCAGCGTATCGAGCTGGATAATCGACGTGCTCGTGAGGTAGTCGATATCCGCAAGGCCCGGCATATCTGGGACGGCAGGCCTTGCGCCGACATTTAAAAAGACCCGGGGAGCGGTCAGTTTCTCACCGTTCACAGTGACTGTCCGTGCATCTTCGAAGCGAGCATGTCCGTAGACTACAGTGATGCCCTGCATGCCGTCGAACCAGCCAATCAGCCCGTTTCGCGCATTCATGGTGACGGTTCGGGCGCGGTCGCGAACCACCTGCATGTCGATCCCGATTTCGCCCGGGATCCTCACGCCATAGTCGCCGGCACGTCGAGCGACATGCGCTGCGCGCGCACTCGCCACCAGAGTCTTGGTTGGCATGCAGCCGGCGTTAACGCAGGTGCCGCCCAGGAACTTGCGTTCGATCAGCGCGACCGTCATGCCTCTTTCGACCATGCGGGCAGCGAGGAAGGGACCGGATTGGCCGGCGCCGACAACGATTGCGTCGAAGCTCCTCATCACGCCGCTACCACGATGACGATGGCGCCGATGATTGCCACCGCGTCCTCGATGAAGGCGGCCGGCGCGTCCTTGCCGAAGAGGGCGGCGAGCTTGCTGCGGGCGACAGCGCCGCCAAGCGTGCCGACGATCGCGCCGACAACGCCCGCAATCAATCCGCCGACAAGCGCGCCGCCGGATGCGCCGATTGTGGCGCCGGTCAGTGCGCCCATGATAACGCGCGCGCTAAACTGTATCGGGACTTTGCGCGAAGGCGTCGAGGGAAGCTGGTCGGTGACGAGCTCCAGCAGGGCCAGCAGGGTAAAAATCCAGGGTGTCCAGCGAAAAGCCATGAAGGCGAGCGGCGTCTGCGAGACGTCGAACCAGCCCTGAGCTGCGCCCCAGGCAACGGCCGCGGGTGCCGTCATGGCACGCAGGCCCGCGATGATACCGATGAGAAATGCAAGAACCAGAAGCATGTCAGATCCCCCTTGCGACACGGGTTCGTCCCGCGCTCGACAGAGGCTTGCACATTGTCGGGCCGGTTTCAATTTGCCCGACCACGATTATGTCTAATTCGCAAAAGCCGCGATGCCCGTGATGGCTCGGCCGAGGATCAGCGCATGGATATCGTGGGTGCCTTCGTAGGTGTTGACGACCTCGAGGTTGACGAGATGACGGGCAATGCCGAACTCATCGGAGATGCCGTTGCCGCCGAGCATGTCGCGCGCCATCCGGGCGATATCGAGAGCCTTGCCGCAGGAATTGCGCTTGACGACCGATGTCAGCTCCACCGGCGGATGACCGTCTTCCTTCATGCGGCCAAGCCGCAGGCAGCCCTGCAGTCCGAGCGAGATCTCGGTGGCCATATCCGCGAGCTTCTTCTGGATCAGCTGGTTGGCGGCAAGGGGCCGATCGAACTGCTTTCGGTCGAGTACATACTGTCTTGCCTTGGAATAGCAATCCTCGGCTGCACCAAGTGCGCCCCAGGCAATGCCGAAACGGGCCGAGTTCAAGCAGGTGAACGGCCCCTTCAGGCCCGTCACGTCAGGCA
The DNA here is from genome assembly GCF_056397845.1 of Rhizobium sp. 05L419. Classification (NCBI taxonomy): domain Bacteria; kingdom Pseudomonadati; phylum Pseudomonadota; class Alphaproteobacteria; order Hyphomicrobiales; family Rhizobiaceae; genus Rhizobium; species Rhizobium sp. 05L419. Next base: position 62,173 of record NZ_JBFTOF010000026.1, on the reverse strand, counting down.
AAAGGTTCTCTTCCGGCACGAAGACGCTATCCATCACCACTTCGCCGGTGATCGAAGCGCGAAGCCCGACCTTCCCATGAATGGCGGGGGCAGATAGCCCCTTCCAGCCCTTCTCAAGGATGAAGCCGCGGATGACGCCGTCCTCGGTCTTGGCCCAGACGACGAAGACATCGGCGATAGGTGCGTTGGAGATCCATGTCTTGGCGCCGGTCAGATGGTAGCCGCCATCGACCTTTTTCGCCCGTGTCACCATCGAGCCGGGATCGGACCCGTGATTGGGTTCGGTCAGCCCGAAGCAGCCGATCCATTCGCCCGTCGCAAGCTTAGGCAGGTATTTCTGCTTCTGCATCTGTGAACCGAAAGCATCGATCGGCACCATGACGAGGGAGGACTGAACGCTCATCATCGAGCGGTAGCCGCTGTCAACGCGCTCGACCTCGCGGGCGATCAGGCCATATGCGACGTAGCCGAGGCCGGCGCCGCCATATTCGGGAGCAATGGTCGGCCCGAGAAGGCCGAGGTCGCCCATTTCGCGGAAGATAGCAGGATCGGTCTTCTCGTGGCGAAAGGCATCCAGCACGCGTGGCATAAGCTTTCCCTGCGCGTAAGCGTGTGCGGTATCAAGCACCATGCGCTCCTCATCCGTCAGCTGCTCGACAAGCCGGAACGGATCGGCCCAATCGAAGATCTCGCGGGTGTGCTGCATGGTTCATCCTCCTCGAATGTGTTGCCTTTTGCCGCCGACACCTGTTTGGCATAGCTCTGCGGACATGGTGCGTCAACACGCGGGCGCAGCACAGACCCTGAGCAGCTATCGCTTCACCCAGGGTGGAACGAACCGCGCATCCTCGCCGGCTGTCGCTTCGCGCAGAAAGTCGAAGACGGCACGAACGCGCGGCGATTGCAGCAGGTCGCGATGACAGCTGATCCAATATTGCCGGTTGAGGTCGATCTCGCCGGGCAGCACCATCTGAAGCTCCGGGTAACGACTCGCGAAGAAATAGGGCAGGATACACAGGCCCAGCCCATTTCTGGTCGCGCTCAGCTGCGCAAAAATGCTGGAGCTCTGGAACTTCGGCTTGATGCGCGGGTGCACATCGCCCAGATAGTCCAGCCCGGGTGCGAAGATCATCTCCTCGATGTAACTGATGAAGGGAAGCATCAGAAGGTCGTCGCGGCGGGTGATTGGCGCGCTTCTCGCCAGATAGTCCCGCGAGCCGTAGACCTGCAGATGATAATCCGTCAGTTTCTCGGCGAGATACGGACCGCCCTTCGGTTCATCGAGGACGACGGAGATGTCCGCCTCCTTGCGCGACAGCGACATGATCTGCTGGATCGTCACCAGCTCGAGCGACAGATGCGGATGTCGCGCTGCGAACTGCGGCAGGACTGTTGCGAAGAAGAAGTTGGAGAAGCCCTCCGGCGCGCTCAGTCGCACAACACCCCGCTGCGTCATCGATCCATCGGCAAGGTCGGTGCGCAGGCGCTCGGTCTCCTGCTCCATCTTCTCCGCGGTCTCGACGAAGCGTGTGCCCATAGCCGTCATTACATAGCCGCGAGGGTTGCGCTCGAAGAGCTTGACCTTGAGGGCAGATTCGAGCCGGTCGATCCGTCGCGAAACGGTTGCGTGGCTGGTGCGCAGCTGCCGGGCTGCCGTCGAAAGCTGGCCGGTCCTGGCGACGGCCAGAAAGAACTGCAGGTCGTCCCAGGTAAATTGCGGCCGGCTGCTCATCGATGCCTCGCTGTTGGCCCAACGATGACGAGGAGGTCGGCGATTGGTCTTTCGTCTAATGCCGTCCTGCCTGTACAATTGTTTGGGTCGCCCTCACTTCCCTCGCTTGCCCCGCAATGCCCTGCATTCATTGGATGCGGGGGAGTTCGGATCGGCGGTCTGTTCAAAAATGAACAGATACTGTTTGGAATTGGTTGTAAAGCGACCTTGCTTCGCCAACGCAATTCCGTGATCTTGAAGGATCGGTTGGTCGCTTTGAGGAGGGCGGCTGGCCAAATTTGCACAGATCTGTATTCCGGCCAATCTCTGGGAGGAGAGACATATGCGAAAGAATCTGATTGCGTCGCTGGCATTTTTTCTTGCAGGCAGCACTGCCGTGCTTGCCGACGGTGCATCCGACGGCAAGGTGAAGATTGGTATCCTGAACGACCAGTCGGGCGTTTATGCCGACTTCGGCGGCAAGTCGTCGGTCGAGGCGGCCAAGATGGCCGTCGAGGATTTCGGCGGAAAGGTGCTCGGTGTGCCTGTCGAAATCGTCGACGCCGACCACCAGAACAAGGCCGATATCGCTTCGAATATTGCGCGCCAGTGGTACGATACCGAACAGGTGGACGCGATCATGGAGCTGACGACCTCGTCGGTGGCACTCGCAGTCCAGGCCATCGGCAAGGAAAAGAAGAAGATCGACATTGTCACCGGCGCTGCGACCACGGATCTCACCGGCAAATCCTGTTCGCCCTATGGCTTCCACTGGGCCTACGACACGCACGCACTTGCAGTCGGCACCGGCGGCGCACTCGTCAAGCAGGGTGGCGACACCTGGTTCTTCCTGACGGCCGACTATGCCTTCGGCTATTCGCTGGAGCAGCAGACGAGCGATTTCGTCAAGGCCAACGGCGGCAAAATCGTCGGCTCGGTCCGCCATCCCCTGGCGAGCCAGGATTTCTCGTCCTTCCTGCTACAGGCGCAATCCTCCGGCGCCAAGGTGATCGGCCTGGCAAACGCCGGGCTCGATACCGCCAACGCCATCAAGCAGGCGGCCGAATTCGGCATTACCCAGGGCGGCCAGCATCTGGCGGCGCTGCTCTTCACGCTTGCCGAAGTCCATGGTCTCGGCCTCGATGCGGCGCAGGGGCTGACGCTGACCGAGGGCTACTACTGGAATCGCGACGACGAAAGCCGTGAATTCGGCAAGAAATTCTTTGCCCGCACCGGCAAGATGCCGAACATGGTTCATAGCGGCACCTACTCGGCGGTGCTGCAGTATCTCAAGGCGGTGCAGAAGGCGGGCACTGACGAGACGGACGCTGTTGCCAAGCAGCTGCATGAGATGCCGGTCGACGACGTCTTCGGCCGGGGCGGCACCGTCGGCCCCAACGGACGCATGATCCACGACATGTACCTGCTTCAGGTCAAGAAGCCCGCCGACAGCAAGGAGCCGTGGGACTACTTCAACGTATTGGCGACCATTCCCGGCAAGGAAGCCTACATCGATCCGGTCAAGAGCGGCTGCGATCTGGTAAAGTAAGCGTCCATGGTGGTCTCCACGACAGACAGTCAATCGAAGCCGCGGGTGGTTCTATCCGCCCGTGGCCTTCGGCGCGATTTTGGTGGTTTCACTGCGGTGAAGGACGTCGATCTCGATGTGCATGATGCAAGCGTGCATGCGCTGATTGGCCCGAACGGCGCCGGCAAGACGACGGTCTTCAACCTGCTGACCAAGTTTCTGCAGCCGACTTCGGGCACGATCACGCTGATGGGAACCGACATTACCAGGACGCCGCCCGACAAGGTTGCACGCATGGGCCTCGTGCGCTCCTTCCAGATCTCTGCGGTCTTTCCGCATCTGACGGTGCTCGACAATGTCCGTGTCGCCCTGCAGCGGCCGAACCACCTGTCGACCCAGTTCTGGCGCCCGGTCTCGGCACTTGATCGGTTGAATGCCCGCGCCGAGCAGCTTCTGGCCAAAGTCGGCCTCGCCAGGGAGCGCGACAGCTTCGCCGCCGACCTCTCCTATGGCCGCAAGCGGGTACTCGAAATTGCCACGACCCTGGCACTCGATCCGAAGGTGCTGCTGCTCGATGAGCCGATGGCAGGCATGGGGCAGGAGGACGTGAGCGTCGTCTCCGCCATCATCCGCGATGTCGCGCGCGACCGTGCTGTTCTCATGGTCGAGCACAATCTCTCCGTTGTCGCCAACATCTGCCAGCAGGTGACCGTGCTCCAGCGCGGCGAGATCCTTGCCGAGGGCGACTATGCGACGGTCAGTGCCGACCCACAGGTTCGGCGGGCCTACATGGGAACGGAGGAAGGCTGATGACCACGCTTCTGGACGTTCAGGGACTGAATGCCTGGTACGGCGAAAGCCACATCCTGCACGGCGTCGACATGCGGGTGGGCGAGGGTGAGACGATCACCATCCTTGGCCGCAACGGCGTCGGCAAGACCACGACACTGCGCACGATCACCGGTATTGTACGGGCCCGCAAGGGCAAGATCAGCTTCGACGGTGCGGACATGATGCAAGTGCCGCTGCACAAGACGGCGCACAAGGGTATCGGCTTCGTTCCGGAAGAGCGTGGCATCTTCTCGACGCTGACCGTCTCTGAAAATCTGCTATTGCCACCCGTCGTTGCGCAAGGCGGCATGACGGTGGAGGAGATCTATGAACTCTTTCCGAACCTCTACGAACGGCGCAACAGTTCCGGCACCAAGCTTTCCGGTGGCGAGCAGCAGATGCTGGCGATAGCCCGCATTCTGCGCACCGGTGTTCGCATGCTGCTTCTCGACGAGCCGACCGAAGGCCTGGCACCGGTCATCGTCCAGCGCATCGGCGAAGTGCTGAAGAAGCTCAAGGAGCGTGGCATGACCATCCTGCTTGTCGAACAGAATTTCCGTTTCGCTAGCCGGATCGCCGACCGTTTCTATCTTATGGATCACGGACAGATGGTATCGGAATTCCCCGTCGGCGAACTGCCGCAGCGCATGGATACGCTGCACAAGGTTCTGGGAGTGTGATCGGATGATGATCTTCGGAATTCCCCTGCAGGCATTCATGGGCCAGCTGCTGATCGGCCTGATCAACGGCTCGTTTTATGCGCTGCTCAGCCTCGGCCTCGCCATCATCTTCGGCCTGCTGCGCGTCATCAACTTCGCGCACGGCGCGCAATATATGTTGGGCGCCTTCGTCGCCTATCTGCTGCTGGCCTACCTCGGCATCGGCTACTGGCCGTCGTTAGTGCTTGCGCCGGTCATCGTCGGCCTCGCCGGTGCGGTGGTTGAACGTCTGTTCCTGCGGCATCTCTACGATCTCGATCCGCTCTATGGCCTGCTCTTCACGTTCGGTCTGGCGCTCGCGGTCGAAGGAACCTTCCGCTATCTCTATGGTTCCTCTGGCCAACCATATGCGCAGCCGCCGGCGCTTGCGGGCGCGGTCAATCTCGGCTTCATGTTCCTGCCGATCTATCGCGGCTGGGTTGTGGTCATGTCGCTTGTCGTTTGTATCGGCACGTGGTTGCTGATCGAGAAGACGAAGCTCGGGGCCTACCTGCGGGCGGCCACGGAAAATGCGACCCTCGTTCAGGCCTTCGGCGTCAATGTTCCGCTGCTGTTGACGCTGACCTACGCGCTCGGCGCAGGCCTCGCTGCCTTCGCCGGCGTGCTTGCCGCGCCCATCTATCAGGTCTCGCCGCTGATGGGCTCCAACATGATCATCGTCGTGTTTGCCGTGGTCGTCGTCGGCGGCATGGGGTCGATCATGGGGGCCATCGTCACCGGCTACATGCTCGGTATAGCGGAGGGCCTGACCAAGGTCTTCTATCCGGAAGCCTCCAACATCGTGATCTTCGTGATCATGGCGATCGTGCTTCTCATCAGGCCCGCGGGCCTCTTTGGCCGGGATGCGTGAGATGACTGAGATCACCCAGGCGATCCACTCAGAAAAGCGCCGCGCAGGCTCTTCGCTGCAGGCAGGCTTCCTCGTGATCGGGTTGCTGCTTTTGCTCCTGGCGCCGTTCTTCTTCTACCCGATCTTTTTGATGAAGCTGCTTTGCTTCGCGCTCTTTGCATGCGCCTTCAACCTGCTGCTCGGCTATACCGGTCTTCTCTCCTTCGGCCATGCCACTTTTTTCGGGGGCGCGGCCTACTTCACGGCTTACACAGTAAAGGAATGGGGACTGTCGCCGGAACTTGGCATTCTCATCGGCGTCGCAGGCGCCGCCTTCCTCGGGCTTGTCATGGGCTTTTTCGCGATCCGCCGTCAGGGCATCTACTTCGCAATGATCACGCTGGCGCTCTCGCAGATGTTCTTCTTCTTCTGCCTGCAGGCCGAGTTTACCCACGGCGAAGACGGCATCCAGTCGGTGCCGCGCGGCCACCTTTTCGGCGTCATCGATCTCAACAGCTCGACCAACATGTATTATTTTGTGCTGGCGGTGTTTGTCATCGGCGTGCTGATCATCTGGCGCTTCATCAATTCGCCTTTCGGAATGATCCTGAAATCTATCCGTGAGAACGAACAGCGGGCCATTTCGCTCGGCTATTCCGTGGCGCGATACAAGCTTGGTGCCTTCGTCATGTCCGCTGCCTTGGCGGGACTGGCAGGCGCGGTCAAGTCGATCGTCTTCCAGTTTGCCACGCTGACGGATGTCGCGTGGCAGATGTCGGGAGAGGTGATCCTGATGACGCTGCTCGGCGGCATAGGGACGCTGATCGGTCCGCTGTTCGGCGCAGGCCTGGTCGTCACGCTGGAGAACTATCTGGCGACGTCGGAATTCCCGGTCACGATCATCACGGGCGTCGTCTTCATGGTTTGCGTGCTGGTCTTCCGGCGCGGTGTCATCGGCGAATTGTATGCCTCTCGGATTGGCCGCAAACTGGGCTTCGTCTACCGCCGCTGAGCATGGCCGGATCGCATCATGTGGATCGATCGCTGCAGAAGCGGCGGCGATGATCCCGACAGACAAAAGATAGGAGAGCGACATGGCAACGATCGCATTCATCGGTCTCGGCAACATGGGCGGGCCGATGGCGGCAAACCTCGTCAAAGCAGGCCATCAGGTGACTGGCTTTGATCTTGCGGCGCCGATGCTGCAGGCAGCCGAAGCAAGCGGTATTCAGCCCGCAAGCCACATCAGCCAGGCCGTTGCGGATGCCGAGGCTATCGTGACGATGCTGCCGCAAGGCAAGCATGTGCTGAGTGCCTGGACGGACATCCTGGGGTCTGTGCCTTCGGGAACGCTGGTGATCGACTGCTCGACGATCGACGTCGACAGCGCGCGCAAGGCTCACGAGATGGCGAGAGCCGCGGGCTGCCTTTCGCTTGACGCGCCGGTCTCGGGCGGCACCGGCGGCGCTGCAGCCGGTACGCTGACCTTCATGGCGGGCGGGTCGCCGCAGAGCTTCGCAAAGGCCAAGCCGATCCTCGAGGCGATGGGTAGGAAGATCGTCCATTGCGGCGAGGCAGGTGCCGGGCAGGCGGCCAAGATCTGCAACAACATGATCCTCGGCATATCGATGATCGCCGTCTGCGAAGCTTTCGTGCTCGCAGAAAAGCTTGGACTTTCGCATCAGGCGCTCTTCGACGTCGCGTCGACCTCGTCGGGTCAATGCTGGTCGATCAACACGTATTGCCCGGTGCCGGGCCCGGTTCCGACATCCCCCGCCAACAACGACTACAAACCGGGGTTTGCCGCCGCGCTGATGTTGAAGGATCTGCGGCTATCGCAGGAGGCAGCCCTTTCGAGCGGAGCGTCTACGCCGCTCGGCGCGGAGGCCGCGCAGCTGTTTTCGCTCTTCGAAAAGCAAGGAAACGGCGCCCGCGACTTCTCCGCGATCATTGAGATGTTCCGCGGCTGAGCGTCGCGAAAACCATGAGGGATGCTCGTCATCAAGGCAGCCGGATATGCATTCCGCCGACCCAGGTGGCCGAGATGTTTGCCTTCGAGGCCGTGTAAATGATCTTCTGCAGGATCTGGTCGCCGGCGTCGAGTTCCTCGAAGAGCCGGACGGACCCCTTCTCCGCCCTGGTGTCGATCACGATGGCGTCGAACTGGTAGCCGGGCTGGAACTGGCCGACGGGAAGATCGAGTGCTATGCCGCCGCCTGCCGTTGCGAGGTAGAATGCATCGCGAAAATCGATCTGTGCCGGGCCGAAGGCAGAGCGGGCGCCGGCTGCGAGGTTCGGGTCGGCTCCAGTTTCGAGAACCCGCGACACCAGGATCGCGCCACGGCAGTTTTCCAGCATCGAGGCACTCGGACCACCGGAAATGTCGGTACCGAGACCGACATGCAGCCCTTTCTCCAGTGCGGCCCGCAACGGAAACACTGCATTGGCGAAATAGACGTTCGACAGCGGGCAATGTGCCACGGCCGCCTCGCGGAGGCGCACACGCTCCAAGTCGCCGGCCGTCAGAAAGTTTGCGTGGGCTATAACGCTGCGGCGCCCAAGCAGGCCGAAGCGGTCCAGCATTTCGGCGTCGGTCGCGCCGTGGCGTGCGAGCACGTAGCTATGTGCCCAGTCGCTTTCCGAGCAATGCGTCTGGACATGACAGCCGCATTCCCTGGCGATGGCGCCGAGACCTTCGAGCGTCGCATCAGTGCACGACGGAATGAACCGGGGCGTTACAACCGGCAAAACGCGGCCTTCGCCGTTTTCCGGATGAGCTCTCACATAGTCGATCAGGGCGCGCGTTCCCAAGATCGCCGCTTCGGGCGAGGCGTCGCGATAATAGTCCGGGCATTCGTCGGCATTGTCCATCGCCACTTTGCCGATCAGCGCCCGCTGGCCTTTGTCGAGGCAGGTATCGACCAGCGCGCGCGTCGCCTCCTGGTGGATGGTGGCAAAATAGAGCGCCGTCGTCGTGCCGTTCGCCAACAGGTCCTCGACCAGAAGGCCGTAGCTGCGGCGCGCAAACGCCAGGTCTTCATAGCGGGCTTCGAGCGGGAAGGTGTACGTCTGCAGCCAGACCTCAAGCGGCACGTCGAGGGCGCTCCCGAGCTGCGGATACTGCGGCGCGTGGACGTGCAGATCGACAAAACCGGGCAGCAGAAAGGAACCGGGCGGCAGGGTCACGAGTTCGCCGGTCTCTTCTCGTGCATCGCGAAGGGTGCGATAGTTGGGATCGCCCGGCCGATGGATCGCCTCGATCCTGCCGTCAGCGCCAATGGCGATCAGCACGTCCTGCAAAATGTCGATCGCGCCACGCTCGGGTGCATGAAAGCCGGAGGCGCAGATTGTCCTGTTACGCAAATCCACGTGCATGTCCCCCAATTCAATTCATGCTTCGATTCTTCAGTGCAAGTGCGCCCTCGCGAAATCTATGGCGAATTTCCGCCTCGTCTATGCCGGGCAGCACGCGTTCTTCCATCAAGATCCGTCCGCCGCAGATGGTGGTGACCACATCGTCGGCGCGCGCCGAGTAAACGAGTGCCGCCGTCTCGTCGAAGACCGGCAGGCAATGCGGCTTGTCGAGATCGACGATGATCACGTCAGCCTTCTTGCCAGCGGCAAGGGCACCGGTTTCCGGCCGGTTCATGGCAGCGGCAGCACCCGTCGTTGCCAGCTCCAGAAGTTCGCCGGTCTTCATGAACTCCACGTCGGCAGTCTTGTCCTTGTGGATCATGCCGGCGAACTTCATCTCCTGGAACATATCAAGCGCGTTGTGGCTTGCCGGCCCGTCGGTCGCCAGCCCGACCGTGATGCCGGCCTCTCTGACGCTGCGCAGACGAAGCGTCCAGTCGCCAGAGATCGTCAAGCTGCCGTTGCCGATCTTGCCTGCGCCGCCCATCGGCAGGATGGTGGCGTTGATGATGGCGATATCGGGATTGCTCATATTGTCAGGCTGCCGTCGCCGTTGTGCCGTAGGTGATGCCCTTTTCCTTCAGCCAGCGGCGGTAGGCGATCGAACTTGCGTCGGCGCGAGTGGGGATTTCGGCGCGCGCTTCCATCGGCAGCAAGGCCGGACGCTGGTTTTCCAGGATGATGCGGTCCTGCAGGAAGATCAGTTGCTGGAAATGCAGGAGTTCGGTGGTGGTCGAGACATCGTCGATCAGGAACATGACGGGATGAGCGATGCAGCGATCGGGTTCGAGCGGCTGCACGAACAGGCAGATCACGTCCCAACGGTTGGCCGCATTCGGGCAGGTCTTGTAGAGCAGCGTCGCAAACGGCGTCATCACCCGGTAGGTGTAATCCGTCATGATGCCGTCGGTCGCCGAAAGGGCGGCCTGCGGCTGGAAGAACTGGCAGTTGGTCGCCCAGACCTCGTCGACGTCGCGGCGGATTTCGGCGTTGTAGTGCATGACTTCGGTATGCGGCTCGGCACCGAGAATATCCGTATGGACAAAGGGGAAATGCGCCATGTCGAGGAAGTTCTCGATGATGCGCAGCCCAGAGGCGCGCACCATGACGGCGCCGCAATTGACGACGCGGCGGTCTTCCTCGTCGGCCTCCGGCAACGCGAAAAGGCCGCCCTTCGGCTCGCCGAGCGTCGTCCAGACAAGGCCGAAGCGTTTGATGATCGGTAGCGGCGCGATGCAGCCGTCGATAGTCACGACAATCGTTCCATCGGTCGCTCTGTAGAGTACGAGATCGGTGCCCAACAACCGCATGGCCGATTGGCCGAACGCAATCTCCGTCTCTGTGCCAAGCGGATACCACTCGTTGAGGGCTGCCTTGTCTGAACACCGGCTCATGGGACGCTCGCTTTCATTGGTCATAGATGCGGTCCATCACAGTCTGGTGGCTTGCCAGCAGCCCGTCCACATCCAAATGTCGAAACTCGCCGTTCGCGACGATCTCACGGCCGTTCCGACGGCCTCGATGACGTTGTCGCGCAGCAGCAATGCGCCGTCCTGATCTCGCGCGCTTCGTCATCGAAGGTGGCGAGATAGTCGATGTTCCTTACAACAAGAGCGGTCATGTCGTTTCCGGTATTTATCGGACGTCGCGGTAGTAGGGTACGCCGATGGCAGCGGGAGCGGCCATGATCCGACGCATGCGCTGCCACGCAAGGACCGGCACGATGATGAAGGCCATGGTGCCGAGATATGGCAGCATGGAGAGGAAGGCGGGGGCGATCGGCCAGCCGCGCGCCTGGCCGACAAAGCCGAGCGCGGTGATGAAACCGAAGAGCAGGCCCGACAGGACGGCCGGGATGGGCCGGTAGCCGGCGAAGATGACGAGCGCGACGGCAATCCAGCCTCGGCCGGCGACGACGCCGTCCGACCAGGAGGGAACGAAGGCGAGCGTCAGATAGCCGCCGGCACCTGCCGCCAACGCCGAGCCAGCGGTGACATAGGCAAAGCGGATCAGGTTCACTGAAATGCCGGCGGCATCGGCTGCGGCCGGGTTTTCACCGACGGCGCGCAGGTTGAGGCCGTGGCGGGTGCGGAACATGATGTAGTTCAGGCCGACCGGCAGGATGATGTAGATCAGGTAGACGAGGATGTTCTGCGAGAAGAAGGCGGGACCGAGGATCGGGATCTTACTCAGGAGCGGCACTTCGATCGGCGAGAAGACAGCCCGCGCCGGCATGCCCGAATAGGCACGCCCGATGGTCGAGGCGATGCCGCTGCCCATCAACGTCAGTGCGAGGCCGCAGAGCACCTGGTTGGCGCGCAGGATGACAGTTGCGAAGGCGAAGAGCATGCCGCAGAGCGCACCGACGACGAGTGCGGCGAGGAAGCCGATGGCAGGCGAGGGAATGGCGGCGACGGTTGCGATCGCCGTCAGCGCCCCCATCGCCATCAGGCCCTCGACGCCGAGATTGACGACACCGACGCGTTCGGCAAGGACTTCGCCAAGCGCTGCCAGTGCCAGCACGCCGCCTGCCAGAAAGGCTGTGGTGAAAAGGCCGGTCAAGAGGTCCATGGTCGTCTCCTTCAAGCCTTGTCGCGGGCGATGCGATAGTGGGCAAGCTCGTCGCCGATCGCGGTCAGGAACAGGATGAGGCCGGTGATCGCGAGCACCGTGGATGTGGTCAGCCCCTGCGTCTGCAGGATGATCCCGGCGTTCAGGATGAAGGCCATCAGGGCAGCGGAGAAGATGACGCCGACGGCGGAGCTTCGCGCAAGCACCGCGACCATGATGCCGAGATAGCCGTAATTGTTGGAAATGCCGCCCTGCAGTCGGTGCACCGTTCCGGCGATCTCCAGCATGCCGGCGAGGCCGGCGATCGCGCCGGACAAAAGCATGACGGTGACAAGGTGGCGGCGGACGGGCATGCCCGCGTATTTGGCGGCGGAGGGATTGGAGCCGACGAGGCGGACCTCATAGCCCCAGCGCGAAAAGGCAAGCAGTCCGGCGACGGCGAGCGCGACGATGATGGCGATCGGCAGTCCCCAGTGGACCGAACCCCAGAATTCCGGAATCTCGGCCGAGAGACGCGGCGTCGCGGAGTTCGCCATGCGATCGCGCCAGGCATTGGTCGAGACGAAATAGACCAGGAGGATGGCCACGAAGTTCAAAAGCAGAGTGGTGATCAACTCGTTGACGTTTACATAGGCGCGGGCAAGCGTCGGAATGAGGATCCAGAGGGCTCCACCGACAAGCCCCGCCAAGAACATCAGCACCAGGATCAAGGCGGGTGGCCCGGGCACGAAGAGACCGACGGCAGCCGCGCCGAAGGCGCCAGCGTAGAATTGGCCCTCGGCGCCGATGTTCCATGCGCCGATCTGCTGGGCCATGGCAACCGAGAGCCCGGTCAGGATCAACGGGATCACCAGCACGCCGAGATCTTCGATGCCGAAGCTGGAACCGAAGCTGGCGCCGATGACCTCCGAGCCGAGCTCGATCGGGTTTGCCCCTGCGGCGGCGAGGATGACGCCGGCGGAGACGAGAGCCAGGACGATGGCGGCGGCGCGGGCGACAAGCGCAATGCCGGGAGACGCCGAGGGAAGGCGCTGGAGGCGGAAGGAGGCTGCCATATTACGCAACCTCGCGCGCCTGGGTGCGGCCACCCATCAGCAGGCCGATTTCGTCGATATCGGTCTTTTCGTTGTCGACGATTCCCATGATCTTTCCTTCATAAAGCACGGCAATGCGGTCGGAGAGGTTGAGCAGTTCCTCGAGCTCTTCGGAAATGAGAACGATGCCGGCGCCCGCATCGCGCAGCTCGACGATGTAGCGCAGCATCGTGTTGATGGCGCCCACATCAAGACCACGGCTTGGGTAGGCGGCAATCAACACCTTGTCGGCGATGCGCATCTCGCGCCGGGCGACCAGGCGCTGTTGATTGCCACCCGAGAGATTGCGGATCGGCATGCCGAAATCGGGGATGGCGACTTCGGCGGCGGCGGCGATTTCCTTGGCGAGCGCCGTGGCAGCCCCCTGTCTGTAACTGCCGCCCGACGAGACCGGCGGCTTCTTGTATTCGCGCATGACCGCGTTGACAGTGACACTGAGTGCCGGAGCAAGGCCGCTGTGGAGGCGATCTTCCGGAATGTGACCGATGCCGCTTTGGGCAAAGGCCGCAGCGTCGCTCTTTTCGACAGGCTTGCCGCCAAGCAGTAGCCGACCCGCGCTTACTGGGCGGATACCGGTCAGGACCTGGCTCAGTTCGCGCTGGCCGTTGCCGGCGACACCCGCAACACCGACGATCTCACCTGCGCGCACCTCAAGCGAGATGCCGTGCAGCGCCTCGTTGCCGCCGTCGCCGATCGCCGAGACATTTTCGAGCGAGAGCACCGGCATCGCCGACATCGGCGCTGCACCTGCCGGGCGCTGACGCATGTCGGCAAGCACGATGTCACGGCCGACCATGAGCTTGGCGAGCATGCGCGGATTGCAGTCACGTGTGTTTTCCGTGGCAACCTTGCGACCGCCGCGCAGGATGCTGATGCGGTCGGAAATCTCGAGCACTTCGTCGAGCTTGTGGCTGATGAAGATCACGGCGTTGCCGGTGGCCACGAATTCTCGCAGCGCCTTGAACAGCTCTCGTGCTTCGGCCGGCGTCAACACAGCCGTCGGCTCATCGAGAATGAGGACGCGGGCTTGGCGGGCCAGCACGCGCAGGATTTCGACCCGCTGCTGTTCTCCGGTCGACAGGTCGCTGACGCGGGTGCCGGGGTGGGTCTGGAGATTGAATTTGGAAGCGAGCGCCGCAGTGCGCTGTTCCAGCACCTGCGCGGAGGCGCGGCGTGGTGTTTCCGACCAGCCGAGATGGATGTTTTCGGCGACCGTGAAGGCCTGAACGAGCTTGAAATGTTGATGCACCATGCCGATGCCGGCGCCGATCGCCTGCAGCGGCGTTGCGAACTCCTTGGCATATCCGTCGATGATGATTTCGCCCGCATCCGCCCGGTAGATGCCCGTCAGGATGTTCATCAGCGTCGACTTTCCAGCACCGTTTTCGCCAAGCAGCGCATGGATTTCGCCGGGCAGGACGTCGAGATCGACATTCTCGTTGGCGATGACGCCGGGAAAGTACTTGGCGATGCCTTTCAGCTGGACGAGAGGCGGGGTGCCCGGAGGGGGCGAATAACGTGTGGCGTTTTCAGTCATGGAGTGGCACCGGAGCGTGAAGGCGGGGAGCCCGGCCGATCCTGGACGGCCGGGCTCTTGGCTTGGGAGGCCCGATCAGGCGGAGAGGCCGGCAACGCCCTCGACCGACCAATCCCAGTTGTAAAGCTCGAGCTCGGTCATCTTCTGGCCCGCCTCGACGCGCACTTTGCCGGTGGCGTCCTTCAGCTCACCGACGAAGGGCGACCAGCCGCCCATGATTTTGTCGCGCACGGCGTCGGCGGCGGCGGCGACGTCGGCCGGAACCTTTTCGCCCCACTTGTCACGGTCGACGCCAGCGCCCATCGCAAACAGCTGCTCGCTCGGCGTCCAGGTGCCGGCAAGGCGCTTGCCGACCTGTTCGACGTAGAACTTGGAAAAGTCGATGAGGATCGACGAGACGTAGGAGTTCGGGCCGTAGCGGCGGATGTCGGTGTTCCACATGGCTGCCCAGACGCCGCGCTTTTCGGCGACCTGCAGGTAGCCCGCTTCGTCCATGATGCCGAAGAGGAAGTCGCAGCCGTTGTCGATCAAGGCCGTGCCGGCCTGCGTTGCCGCCTGCGGGTCGAACCAGGAGTTGATGACGATCGTCTGGACCGTTGCGTTCGGGTTGACGGTGCGCGCGCCCATCAGGAAGGCGTTGGTCGAGGCGTAGACCGAAGCGACCGGGAAGGAAGCGACATAGCCGAGCTTGCCCGTTTTCGACAGATGGCCGGCGGCAACACCGAGGACATAGGTCGGGTACCAGTGCGCGAGATAGTACCAGCCGAGATTGTCCATCGTGACGTGGCCGTTGCACTCCATGAATGCAACGTCCGTGGCGCGCTTGACCACTTCATGCAGGAAATCGCCGTTCGACGACGTGTCGAAGATCAGATTGGCGCCTTCGCTGACGAACTGGCGGTAGGTACGCGTCGCATCGGCGGAGTAGGGAATGTTCTCGACTTCCAGGACCTTCTTGAGCTTCGGATATGCTTCCTTAACGGCAAGCAGGCCTTGATGATGCGCCCAGGTCCAGCCTTCGTCGGAGATCGGGCCGACATGGCCGAAGCCGATCACTGCGTCTTCCTCCTTGATCGCGGGCAGCGGCGAGGCGGCAAGCGCCTGGCGGGCAAGACCGGCGGGCAGCATCATGGCGGCTGCGCCGGCAGCGCTCATGTTCAGAAATTTCCGGCGGGAAAGCGTACGCAAATCAATCATGGTATCCCCTTTTGGCTTTGGCGCTGGTGGCCGCGCTTGCGATCCTCGGCCTTGTCGGCCCTGCTGTTTCAAACGCAACAATTATGCCAGTTGCCGCGCACCATCTCAGTCGTCTTGGGATAACCGCTTGCTACCCCGCGCGGCGATCGTCGCGGCGAGCGCTAGACGTGCTGAAGGAGGCAGCGGACGATGCTGCGGACGCCCTTTCGCAAAGCGGAGGGCCGTCGAAAGCAAGCAAGCGCAGCAATGCCGGCAAATCGCCATTGTTCGAAATAGGGCTGATTTGGGGATGATCGAACTGCGCAAAAGGCAACAAGCAATTGCGCAAAGTCTCTTGAAATCCCATCCAGAGAATGCCTAAAATGCACAAAAGTAAAGCATGCATATTATTTGTGCATAGTGATTGATTCCGAGGCGCGAGGTGGGACGGATGTGGGCGGTGAACAGACAATGTCCGGTGTGACGCAAGCTGCGCGCTTCACGTTCCGGGGGAAGATCGTATGCGAAAGCTTCACCGAATTTGCGCTCCATCGGGCTCGCAGGCTGGACCTCGAGATCGACGTCGGTGCTTGCGACGCCGCTTCGGCTACGCTGTCGGTGAAAGGGCAGGAGGATCTGGTCGACGCCTTTGAAATGGCCTGCAGCCTCGGCCCTTATGATTGCATCATTCTGGATATCGAACGCGCAGCGATGCGAACAGGAGTGAACCATGAAACTGTATGAGGGATGGGTACCGGTTGCGTTGTCATCGTCGATCGAGGCCGGGACATCCACAGGCGCCATTGTCGAAGGCAGCGAGATCGTCGTCTGGCGCGACAACAGCGGCAATGCCCATGTCTGGGAAGACCGCTGTCCGCATCGTGGCATGCGCTTGAGCTTCGGCTTCGTGCGCGGCGATCACATCGCCTGTCTCTACCACGGCTGGCAATACGACACCGCCGGGCATTGTCGCTACATTCCGGCTCACCCGACGTTGGAGGTTCCCGACACGATCAAGGTTCCGACCTATCAGGTGCAAGAAGAATATGGGATCGTCTGGACGACGACCGCATCCGAATGCCCATTTCCGGATGCAGGCCCTGCCGCGACGATCACGCCCGTCAGAAGCCTATACGTCGATCGCGCGAGCGGCGATGTCCGGGCGGCGTTCGAACAGGCGGGCATGACGACCCTCGGCGAGCAGGCGGGCAAGCTTGTTTTCGGCGACGACGTGCTGCTTTTTGCCTTCCAGGCAATGGCGCAGACAAAAACAGCCGTCCACATCGTTATCTCGGGTTCGCCGGCTATATTTGGCGGCGCCAAGCAGAAGCATTATGCCCAATGGGCAGAAAATCTCCGCTTCGACCTCGAACTGGCCGCGCCTTGCGCGGTGGAGTTCGCCTGATGTCGAAGATCACGCTTTATAATTACGAGCTTGATGAATCGAGCTACCGCGCCCGTCTGCTGCTCTCCATGCTCGGCCTGGAGTGGACGACGATCGCGATCGACATGTTCCCCGGCGGGGAGCAGAAGAAACCGCCGATGCTGGCGTTGAACCCGCTCGGCACGTTACCGGTCCTTCGCGATGGCGACCTCGTACTCCACGGCACGGCGGCAATCCTTCTCTATCTCGCCAAGGCTCGTGATCCGGCAAAGCGCTGGCTACCGGACGATGCTTCAGCCTTCGGCCAGGTCTCGATGTGGCTTGGCTTTTCCGAAGTCGCCTTAGCACCGGCCATTGAGGCCCGGCTGCAGGCGCTTTTCGATACCAGTGGCGACGAAGGGGCACTGCGCGCCAACGCGCGCAAGGCCTTCCGCACCATGGATGATCATATGACCGCGCGCGGTTTCGACGGCAAGGAGTGGTTTGTCGGCGACCGTGCGACGCTTGCCGACGTCGCCCTTTTTCCATCCTTTGCACTCAGCCGCGACTACGGTGTGGATCACGACGAGTACCCGGCGTTGCGCCGTTGGATCCGCCGTTTCCGCACATTGAAGGGCTTCCACACGATGCCCGGCATTCCCGACTACCATTGATTTTCAGATTGGAGTTTTCATGAGCACTTTGACCCGTTTTTCCGTGAAGCCGCTGTCGACGCTGACGCGCACGCTGACCGATGTCGCCTTCGGACGAAAGGAACCCGATCTGGTGATCCAGGGAGCCCGTGTGCTCTCCACCTATTCGGAGCGGTTCCTTGGGGACAAGGAAATCTGGGTTTCCAACGGGCGCATCGCTGCCGTCAAACCATCCGGCAGCTACAGAAACGGCTCGGCAAAGCTATACGACGCCGGCGGAGGCATCATTGCGCCCGGCCTCGTGGATCCGCATATCCATATCGAATCCAGCATGGTGACGGCCTGCGCTTATGCGGAAGCTGCGCTTCTCAATGGCACGACGACGATCTTTTGCGACAGCCACGAAATCGGCAACGTCATGGATGTGGCCGGTGTCGAGGCGATGCTGGAGGATGCGCGCCATGCGCCGCTCTCGATCTTCCTCACGGTGCCGAGCACCGTGCCCGCTACGTCGGTGCAACTCGAAACCGCAGGCGGCGATCTGACTGCAGAGAAGATTGCGGCCCTTTTCGACAAATGGCCGGAAGCCGTGGCGCTTGGCGAGAAGATGGACTTCGTGCAGGTAGCGATGGGCGACGAGCGCAGCCATGCAATCCTTGCAGCCGCGCTTGAGCGCGGTCGGCCGGTCTCTGGCCACGTCTATGGCCGCGAGTTCGTTTCTGCCTATGCTGCCTCCGGCGTGACGGATACGCATGAGGCAATCGACCGCGAAATCGCCGACGATCTGCTGGAAGCCGGCATCTGGCTTTTCCTGCGCGGCGGCCCGCCGACGACCCCGTGGCACAGCCTTCCGCATGCGATCAAGACGATCACGGAACTTGGCGCCTCGCACAAGCGCATCGCCGTCTGCACCGACGACCGCGACGCCGACGATCTGCTCCTCTTCGGCCTCGACTGGGTGACGCGCGAAGCGGTGAGGGCGGGTATGAAACCGGAACAGGCCTGGTCGATGGGGTCGCTGCATGGCGCAACACGTTTCGGCATGGAAAATGAAATCGGCGGCCGCGGCGGCGGACGTCGTGCTGACCTTGTGCTGCTCACGGACGATCTGACACCGGTCAACACCTGGTACGGCGGCGAACTGGTCGTGGAAGACCGGAAGGTGACGCCGATCCTGGAGGAGGCACTCTCCAAGCCCTACCGCTATCCGCAAGCCGCCTATCACACCGTCAAGCTGCCGAAAAACCTCAAACTGACGCCCGATCTGCCAACCGAGACCGTGATCGCTCACACGATCAAAACCGAACTGCCCGGCATCACCCTTGGCCATTCCAAGGTCACGCTGGAACCCGCCAACGATTGGCAGGCTCATTTCGACCGTCACGGCCTCTGCTTTGTGACTGTCGTCGAGCGCCATGGCAAATCACCGGGCAATGTCGCGCATGGCCTGCTGAACGGCTTCGGCCTGAAGAAAGGCGCGGTCGCCTCCTCGGTCGGTCATGACAGCCACAACATCATCGTTGCCGGCACCAACGAGCGCGACATGCAGATTGCGCTCGATGCAATCGAAGAAAAGCAGGGCGGCGTCTGCGTCGTCATGGACGGCAAGGTGACGGCCATGGTGCCGTTGCCGATCGCCGGCCTGCTCTCCGACAAGCGTGTGCACGAAGTCGCGCAAGAGGTGAAAGCTCTGAAGGTCGAGTGGGAAAAGGCCGAGTGCACCATCGCCTATATGGGCTTCAACCTCATTCCGCTGTCGGTCATCCCTGAAATCCGCATCACCGACAAGGGGCTGGTGCTGGTGCCTGAAATGGAAATCCAGCAGCTGTTCGAGACGCTTTGATGGATCCATACCGCCTGGGACTTGTCGCGACACGCATTCACTACTTTCAGCTGGTCGCAAGGCTAGGCTCGGTCCGACAAGCCGCCCAGGCGCTCAACGTCGCGCCTTCCTCCGTCAGCCGCATGCTGCGACAGCTGGAGGATGAACTCGGCACCGCGCTGTTCGAGCGCTTTCGCCAGCGCCTCAAGCTGACCCGCGCTGGCGAGCTGATGCTTTATCACGCCCGCCTCAGTCTTTCGGAGCTGAACCGCGCCTGCAGCGAGATCAACGACCTGCATGGCCTGCATCGGGGAACGGTGTCGGTTGCCGCAATCGAAAGCGTATCGCGCGGGGTGATGCCGGAAGCGCTGCAGGAATTCTGGCAGCGGCATCCGGCGATCACCGTGAACGTCCGCGTGATGGGCTCGCAGCAGGCCGCCGACGCGGTTGCCGAGGGCGAATGCGATCTCGCCGTCGTCTTCGATATCCGGGCGCCCCGCAACGTTCGGCGGATTGCCACGGTCTCCTTGCCATTGGGCGTTCTGGCTCTGCCTGGCAGCCGGTTTGCCGGGAAGAATGAACTCAAGCTTTTTGATCTCGCCGGCGAGCGCGTCATCCTGTCGGATTCCAGTTTGACGCTCGGCACATGGATCGAGGAGGCCTTCAGTCGCTCCTTCATCGATCTGACGCAACGGGCCCGCACAAATTCGATCGGGCTCATGGTCGATCTCGCCAAGCGCAACCTCGGCACGGTGTTGCAGACTCGCGTCGGCATCGAACAGGAAATCGCCGACGGTACGCTGAAATTCGTGCCGCTTCGCGACGCAAAGCTCAATCCGCGCAAGCTGATGCTGCTTTCGCGCTCAGAAAAGGAGACGTCGGATGCGGCTTCGGCTCTGGGCAAGCTTCTGGCGCAGTCCATCGAGCGCTCCGGTGAGGACGGGTTGTGAGCTGTTTCTGGCGCATCACCTCGATCTGAAGAACGCAAAACCGCTCTGCACTTTTGCTGGAATTGTTCTAGCCGCTCTCAGGACGAGGGTTCAGCATGACGCAACAGCCAGTCGCGCACCTTGGCGACTGATTGAGCATTTTGCGGCCGGCGCGGCGCCACAACGTAAAAGTCCGTGTTCGCACGCATTTTTTGTTCGAAAGCCCGCACCAGCCGTCCGGCGGCAATATCCTCGTTGACAAAGATGCTGCTGGCCAATGCCATTCCCTGGCCGGCAATGGCCGCCTCGATTGCGTGGGAGGTGTGGTTGAAGCGCACGCTTTTCGATGCAGGTGACGGCGTGCCTGCGAGCAGCGTCTCGATGAATGCCGGCCATTGATCGTGCGTGTCGTGCAGCAGCACGAAACGGCCGAGTTCAGCCGGTGACAGAGCGCCTTGCGAGGGCATCAAAGCCGGACTGCAGACAGCCAGCAGATCCTGCTTAAACAAAAGATCGGCCACAAGTCGGGTGTCGAACGGCGGCTGCGCCAGGCGGACGGCAATATCGACGGCATCGGACTGGAAATTCGAAATGCGTTCGCTGGCAAGGATGCGCAAATCGAGTTCCGGATGGGTTGCCAGGAGGTTCGGCAGACGCGGCATCAGCCATCTGGAGGCGAAGGTGGGCGTTACGCTGATGGTCAGGCGGAAGGGCTCGGGCCGGAGCGTGGCCGTCGCCTCGGCCACCAGTTCGAGTGCACGTCTGATGCTGACCGCGTAGGCGTGTCCGACATCCGTCAATGCGAGCACCCGCGGAAGGCGGTGAAACAACTTGCAACCAAGCTCGGTTTCCAGTCCGCGCACCTGTTGTGCGACGGCGCCTTGTGTCACCCCGAGCTCCTCGGCGGCTAGCCGAAAATTCAGGTGACGTGCGGCCACTTCGAAGGCACGCAGGGCGTTGAGAGGCGGAAGGCGATGAAGCGGCTTGGTCATGCAATAGAAATTCTACTGGTAGATGGCAACGGAATTGGCTCGAACAGGCCAATCCGCAATGATATCATGTTCGGGATTAGCTGAAAACATAGCGCCAATTGCGCCGCACTCACGGGAAGGCAACGATCATGGCAGTAGAAAAAGTAGCACTTGTGACGGCGGGTGGCAGCGGCATGGGCGCCGATGCGGCCCGGCGCCTGGCCGCCGACGGGTTCAAGGTCGCTGTTCTTTCCTCGTCCGGAAAAGGCGAAGCGCTGGCGAAAGAACTGAGGGGCGTTGGGGTAACGGGCTCCAATCAGTCGAACGACGATCTCCAGCGTCTGGTCGATCTGGCAATGCAGAGCTGGGGACGGATCGATGTGCTGGTCAACAGCGCCGGACATGGCCCGCGCGCACCGATCCTAGACATCACTGACGAGGATTGGCACAAGGGCCTTGACGTCTATCTGATGAACGTCGTCCGCTCGGCCAGATTGGTGACACCGATCATGCAGGCGCAGAAATCGGGCACGATCATCAATATTTCCACCGCATGGGCCTTCGAGCCCTCCGCCATGTTCCCGACATCGGCCGTGTTCCGGGCGGGGCTTGCCTCCTACACCAAGATCTTTGCCGACACCTACGCCGCCGATAACGTCCGGATGAACAACATACTGCCCGGCTGGATCGACAGCCTGCCGACAACCGATGATCGCCGCCAGTCCGTTCCCATGCAGCGCTACGGCAAAAGCGAGGAGATCGCCGCAACGGTCGCCTTCCTCGCGTCAGAGGGTGCGGGCTACATCACTGGTCAGAACATCCGGGTTGATGGCGGTCTCGGGCGTTCCGTCTAGACGCTAAAACCAGGGCAGGTGCGCGACTGGCTTGTCTGAGCGCGCCTGCAACTGTCCACTGCGGCTCGCCCTCGAGGAGACCGCTAAGGGCCGGACACCTGTTCCTCGCTATGCCACTGTCGCGGCACTTCGCGAGCGAGCAATCGGCGCCGCGAGCGAGCAATCGGTGTTGCGACCGATAGACGCTCCCTATCGAAATTTTAGAATTTATCTATTTCATTTATCGTCGGCCTCCATTTATGTTGCGGCGCGAAAGCGGCATTTCGCTTCGCAGCAATTTTAAAGGAGTCCCCATGTCCCTTATCAACACATCCATTAAGCCCTTCAAAGCGCAGGCTTTCCGGCAGGGAAAATTCATTGAAGTGACCGACGCCGATACCAAGGGCAAGTGGGCTGTCTTCTTCTTTTATCCCGCTGACTTCACCTTCGTCTGCCCGACGGAACTCGGCGATGTTGCCGATCACTACGCCGAGCTGCAGCGCCTCGACGTCGAGGTCTACTCGGTCTCCACCGACACCCATTTCACCCACAAGGCCTGGCACGATAGCTCCGAAACCATCGGCAAGATCCAGTATACGATGGTGGGCGACCCGACCGGTACGGTCACCCGCAACTTCGACGTCATGCGCGAATCCGAAGGTCTTGCAGACCGCGGGACCTTCGTCGT
Source organism: Rhizobium sp. 05L419 (assembly GCF_056397845.1). NCBI lineage: Bacteria > Pseudomonadati > Pseudomonadota > Alphaproteobacteria > Hyphomicrobiales > Rhizobiaceae > Rhizobium > Rhizobium sp. 05L419. The sequence goes on along the minus strand of NZ_JBFTOF010000026.1, from coordinate 39,504 downwards.
CGATCCCGACGGCGTCATCCAGGCGATGGAAGTGACGGCGGAAGGCATCGGTCGCAACGCCGCCGACCTGCTGCGCAAGATCAAGGCGGCCCAGTATGTTCGCGCACATCCAGGTGAAGTTTGCCCGGCCAAGTGGGAAGAGGGTGAAAAGACGCTGGCTCCATCCCTGCATCTCGTCGGCAAGATCTGACGCCTGAATTGAGAGGCTGCCCTTCTTCAAGCGGAAGGGCAGCTGTCGCCTGCCACATCAAGCACCCAAGCGATGCTGCCATCTGTTTTTAGCGGAGTAGTCCATGCTCGACGAGAATCTGAAGTCCCAGCTTAAAGCCTATCTGCAAAGGGTCGTGCGCCCGATCGAGATCATCGCCTCTGTCGACGACAGCGCGAAGTCGAAGGAGATGGCAACGCTTCTGGAGCAACTGGTCGAGCTTTGCGACAAGATTTCCGTCACCGTGCGCCGCAACGACGGTGAACGTACGCCGTCCTTTGCGCTAAACAGCCCCGGCCATGACATCCAGCTTCGCTTCGCAGGCATTCCGATGGGCCATGAGTTCACGTCGCTCGTGCTGGCGCTGCTGCAGGTCGGCGGCCATCCGCCGCGCACCGAACAAGCGATCATCGACCAGATCAGGGATATCGACGCCGACCTGAGCTTCGAGACCTACTTCTCGCTCTCCTGCCAGAACTGCCCTGACGTCGTGCAGGCACTGAACCTGATGGCGGTCCTCAACCCCCGCATCAAGCATGTCGCGATCGACGGTGGCGTCTTCCCGGCCGAGGTCGAAAGCCGTCAGGTCATGTCGGTGCCGACCGTCTATCTGAACGGTCAGATCTTCGGACAGGGCCGCATGGAGGCCGAGGAAATCGTCGCCAAACTCGATACTCGTTCTGCGGCCCGGGCCGCTGAGCGGTTGAACAATCGCGAAGCCTACGATGTGCTGGTCATCGGCGGTGGACCGGCGGGTGCGGCGGCGGCGATCTATGCTGCGCGCAAGGGAATCCGCACGGGTCTCGCCGCCGAGCGCTTCGGTGGTCAGGTGCTGGATACCATGGCGATCGAGAACTTCATCTCGGTGCGCCACACCGAGGGTTCGCAATTGGCGGCCTCGCTTGAGGAACACGTCAGGGACTATGATGTCGACGTGATGAACCTGCAGCGAGCCGAGAAGCTCGTTCCCGGCAAGGCGATGATCGCCGTCGAGCTTGCCAATGGCGCGACGCTGCGCTCAAAGACCGTCATCCTGTCCACCGGCGCACGCTGGCGGCAGATGGGTGTCCCGGGCGAGGATCACTATCGAAACAAGGGTGTGGCCTATTGCCCGCATTGCGACGGACCGCTCTTCAAGGGCAAGCGCGTGGCGGTGATTGGCGGCGGCAACTCCGGCGTCGAGGCGGCGATTGATCTCGCCAACATCGTGAGCCACGTGACGCTAATCGAATTCGACAGCAAGCTGCGTGCGGACGACGTTTTGCAGCGCAAGCTAATGAGCCTGCCCAACGTCGACGTCCTGTTGTCGGCCAGGACGACCGAAGTGCTGGGCGACGGCCAGAAGGTCACCGGTCTTGTCTACGAGAACCGCGTTGCCGGCCAGCGCCACACGCTTTCTCTCGACGGCATCTTCGTGCAGATCGGCCTGTTGCCAAATACGGAATGGCTGAAGGGATCTGTCGAACTTTCGTCGCGCGGCGAGATCGTCGTCGATCAGCATGGCCAGACGTCGGTTCCGGGCGTTTTTGCCGCCGGTGACTGCACGACCGTCCCCTACAAGCAGATCGTGATTGCACTTGGAGAGGGAGCGAAAGCATCGCTTGCCGCCTTCGACCATCTGATCCGCACGTCGGCGCCGGACGCCGACGCCGTCAAGGCAGCATGACAAGCAGCGGCTCGATCGCACCATGACCCTGCGCGAGCTGGAGTACCTGGTCGCGCTTGCAAACCACCGGCATTTCGGCCGGGCTGCCCAGGTGTGCCAGGTAGCCCAGCCGACGTTGTCGATGCAGATCAGGAAGCTCGAGGAGGATCTCGGTGCGCCGCTCATCGAGCGGGCGTCGCGATCGCTCATGCTGACGGCTTTCGGCCAGGACACCGTCGAGCGTGCACGCCGCATCCTGGCCGAAATCGAGGAGATGAAAGCGGCGGCCCGTCGCAGCCGCAACCCGGAGGTTGGCACGCTTCGTCTCGGCATCTTCCCCACGCTTGCCCCCTATCTCCTGCCGTATGCCGTTCCGCGCATCCGCGAGAGGTTTCCCGGCCTGGAAACATTGCTAATCGAGGAAAAAAGCCACGGCCTGCTGTCGCGCCTCAACGACGGTAACCTGGATGCGGCAATCCTCGCCCTGCCGGTCGGCGACGATCGCCTGACAACAGAGCTTCTGTTTACGGAGCGTTTCCTTCTCGCCGTGCCGTCCACCCACCCTTTGGCGGAGCGCAAGGACCTCGCGCTTGGCGACCTCAACGGTTACAATCTGATGCTGCTGGAGGAAGGTCACTGCCTGCGTGATCAGGCACTGGACGTCTGCCGTCTGGCGGGTGCCAGCGAGCGCGCATCGTTTCGCGCTACCAGCCTCGAGACGCTTCGCCAGATGGTTGGGGCTGAGGTCGGGATGACGCTGCTGCCGGAGCTCGCCACGCTTCACGCCGTTTGCGCAAACATCAGGCTTTTGAGCTTCACTGATTCATCGCCAAGTCGCCAGATCGGCATCTGCTGGCGGAAGGGATCCGCGATGCGTCACTTTCTGCCGGAGATCGCCGTGCTGTTGCGTGGCGTGTCAGAGGGGCTCTTGGCTGCCGCGTCGATACCTGCGTTCGACTAGGCAGTCAAAGCCTTGAGTGCTTCATTGCCACTCCCACAGAACCGGGGATGAATACGGCCGGTCCTGGACCAGCAGGTCTTGTCGCGCCAATCTGCGCTCGTAAGCTGCTGCATCTGCATCACCGTTCAACCCGACGAAGAGCATTTTCATAGAGCTTGTCTGCGGCTGTCCCTTTTTCCGATAGGTAAAATGCACTGCACAGGTCGGATATTCCCAATCCGCCGTCAGCGTCTCGGCAAATCCCTGCTCGGTAAGACCATCGGTGCGTCCTGTTGAGGCCAGAAACTGGCCAAGACCGAAAAAGCCTGCAAACAGCCGATAGGCGGTCTGTTGCTGCATCTGCGCGCCCTGGTCGTTGGTCGTGTCTCGCCGATAGAACAGGCTGTCGGTCTGGCCGCGCTGTCTCTTCAGGGCATAGCTTACCAGGTTGCGTTGTGCCAGCAGTTCCATCGTCAGATCGTAGGTCTGATACCTGTCAGGGTCTGTCTGAAGATCGTCGATCCTCAACCTCAGATCGACGATGTAGTCCTGATAGAATGCCGCGCTCATCTGCAATTCCTTGTTACCGTCGGCGGGGTGTTAGCAGAAAACACGACGGGACCAAAGCGTGCCGGGTGATTTGCGTCCCAGACGGCCAGGAACGCCGCATTGAGCCATAAGCCGCGCGCCACGCGCATGGCGCATAGCTGTACTGCATAAATGTGCCTATCATTTGGGCGAAGCATCTGTATATTCAATTTCAACGAAGCGATGCACCTCCTCCCGCAGAGCTTCGTGTTTGCAAGCGGCCCTATCCTCCTCCCAAGGGCTCTTGCGGGAACAGCAGCACTCCTCCTCCCAGCTGCTGTTCGGTTACTTTTGAAAAGCCTGCCGCACCTCCTCCCGCGGCAGGCTTTTTTCGTTTGGCCGGACAGCTGGACGCAGCCGTTCATGCGGTACCAAAGACATGGTCGCTCAAAGCGGGACAGGTTCGAAGGAAGAGTTCTCATCAATTGGGACGGAAAGCGTTTTACTGGTGACCGGTGCCGGCAAGGCCCAGGGCATCGCAGGGCAGCTGCTTTGCGCCTGAAGACCAGCGGCTAAGACGTACGGTTGCAGACAGGCGGATGCGCCGCCCGACTGTCTTGCGGCCACTGACGTGGGCTACGCCCGCTCTTCAGCCGATCCCGCCGAGGCAGACATATTTGATCTCGGTAAATTCCTCGATGCCGTAGCGTGAGCCCTCGCGGCCGAGGCCCGACAGCTTAACGCCGCCGAATGGTGCCTCTGCCGTGGAGATCAGCCCGGTGTTGACCCCGACCATGCCATATTCGAGCGCCTCGGCAACGCGGAAGACGCGGGCCAGATCCTTGGCATAGAAGTAGGAGGCAAGGCCGAATTCGGTGTCGTTGGCCTGTTCGATGACATCGCCCTCGTCCTTGAACCGGAAGAGAGGAGCGACCGGTCCGAAGGTTTCTTCGCGCGCGACGGCCATCTCCTTCGTCACATTGACCAGCACCGTTGCCTCATAGAAGGAGCCCCCCAGCGCATGCCGCTTGCCGCCCTGCACCACGCTTGCGCCTTTGGCGAGTGCGTCGGCCACGTGTTCTTCGACCTTCTCCAGCGCCGGCTTGTCGATGAGAGGTCCGAGGATGACCCCCTCGTCGAAGCCGTTGCCTGTCTTAAGCCTGCCGACCGCTGCACCGAGCTTCTGCGAGAAGGCCTCGTAGACGCCCTCCTGCACATAGAGCCGGTTGGCGCAGACGCAGGTCTGGCCGTTGTTGCGGAACTTGGCGATCAAAGCGCCTTCGACGGCGGCATCGAGATCGGCATCGTCGAAGACGATGAACGGTGCATTGCCGCCGAGCTCCAGCCCCAGTTTCTTGATCGTCGGTGCGCTCTGCTTGTAGAGTTCGGCACCGACCTCGGTGGAACCGGTGAAGGTGAGCTTTCGCACCGTGGGGTTTTCCGTCATCTCGGCGCCGATGGCCGCCGCCGAGCCGGTGACGACGGAAAACAGTCCCTTCGGCAGTCCGGCGCGCTCGGCCAGAACGGCGATTGCGATTGCTGAAAACGGGGTCTGCGAGGCAGGCTTCAGCACCATGGCGCAGCCGGCAGCAAAGGCCGGGCCGGCCTTGCGGGTAATCATTGCATTCGGGAAATTCCATGGCGTGATTGCCGCCACGACGCCGATCGGCTGCTTCATCACCAGGATACGCTTGTCGGGCTGGTGGCCGGGAATGAGATCGCCGTAGACACGGCGGCCCTCTTCGGCGAACCATTCGATGAAGCTGGCGCCGTAGACGATCTCGCCGGTGGCCTCAGTCAGCGGCTTGCCCTGCTCAAGCGTCAGGATGCGGCCGAGATCGTCCTTGTTTTCGATCATCAGCTCGAACCACTTGCGAAGGATGCCGGCGCGCTCCTTGGCGGTGCGTGTCGCCCAGCCCTTCTGCGCAAGACGCGCCGCCTCGATTGCCACTTTGGTCTCGGCCGCGCCGAGCTTGGGAACGCGGCCGATGATCTCGCCGGTCGCAGGATTGTTCACCGCGATCGCATCGGCCGGATCGGCTTCGATCCAGCTGCCACCGATGAGGGCTGCCTGGCGAAAGAGAGAGGGGTCGTTGAGGTGCATTTTATCCATCCTGTGCGAGAATTCACCGGACCCTGGCCCGGGGTCAGATCCCATGACGTCAAAGGCAAATCTGGCGCCCGTTTCTGTCATGTCAAATTGGCCCGCTTGAAGATGGAATACAACAGGTCGGCGTTTTCCAACGCTTGCCAGGGCGCAAACCGATCGTCTGCGCCCTTTGTGCTCTCACCGCAAATTGCGCCTTGAAGTTTTAGGGCTTTTTGATCGGACGACCGTGGATCGGCTCCGCCCGGTGCCAGTTCTCCAGGATGCGGCCGTCTGTATGGGTCTGTTTTGCCCAGCGGATGCCATTCGAGATGACTTTGTGAATGGTCTTGTCGTGGTAGATCGGATAGGTCTCGTGGCCGGGGCTGAAGAAGAAGATGCGCCCACGTCCGCGCTGGAAGGTGCAGCCGCTTCGGAAAACTTCACCGCCCGAATACCAGGAAATGAACACCAGTTCGTCCGGCTGGGGGATGTCGAAGGGTTCTCCGTACATCTCCGACGCGTTGACCTCGAAATAGGGCGGCAAGCCCGCAGCGATCGGATGGGAGGGATTGACCACCCAGACCCGTTCAAGGTCTCCATCAGGCGACTCGCGCCAAGAGAGGTTTGCATTCGTGCCCATCAGGCGGCGAAAGAGCTTGGAGTGGTGGCCCGAATGCAGGATCAGCAGCCCCATGCCCTTGAGCACGCGCTGCTGCACGCGATCGATCAACCCGTCGCTGACGTCTTCATGGGCCATATGACCCCACCAGATGAGCACATCGGTATCGTTGAGGACGGAATCGGGCAGACCCTCGTCGGGATCGTCGAGTGTCCCCCGGCGGATCTCGAAGTCGGGATGCTCAATGCCGGCGGCGATCGCGCCGTCGATACGGTCGGGGTAAATCGCCTGCACTTCCTTGTGCAGTTGCTCGTGGCGCCCCTCGTTCCAGATGGTGACCTTGATTGTCATGATGTCCTCGATGTTATGAAGCTTGGGCTTGGCGGACGACCCGCCCTGCAGAATCGAATAGATGGCAGGCGGAGGCGTCTGCGATGAGGGAGACGCGATCGCCGGGTCGTACAGCAACGTCGCCCTCGGCGCGTACGACGATCGGCTGCTCCGGCGATCCTACCGTCATGTAGGTTTCGACGCCGAGGCGCTCGACGATGACGACGTCGGCGGTGAAGTTTCCTTGCCCGTCGGGCGCGATCTTGAAGTGCTCGGKCCGAATGCCGAGCGTGGCTTCACCTTGCGGCACCGCGCCGTCTTTATCTGCAAGGTGCAATGCAAGGCCGATCGGGCTTTGCGCGCGCAGTTCGCCTGCCTGCGGCCTGGTGACCGTCACCGGAATCGTGTTCATCCGCGGTGAGCCTATAAAAGTCGCGACAAACTCGTTGTCGGGTCGATGATAGAGATCCATCGGCGCACCCTGTTGGGCGACCAGCCCCTTGTTCAGGACGACGATGCGGTCGGCCATCGTCATGGCCTCGACCTGATCGTGGGTGACATAAACGACCGTTGCCTTGAGCTCCCGGTGCAGGCGCTGTAATTCTGCGCGCATCTGAACGCGCAAGGCGGAGTCGAGATTGGAAAGTGGTTCGTCGAACAGGATCAGCGACGGCTTCTTGATGATCGCACGGCCGATCGCGACGCGCTGTCTTTGGCCGCCGGAGAGGGCCGCCGGCCGGCGATCGAGATAGTCGGTCAATTGCAGAATCTCGGCCACACCCTCCACCTGCTTTCGGATGTCCGCTTCCGGCACCTTCTTCAGGCTCAGCGAGAAGCCGATATTCTGCGCGACCGTCATGTGCGGATAAAGGGCGTAGGACTGGAACACCATGGCGATGCCGCGCTTGTCGGGCGGCACATCGTTGATGCGCCGGCCGTTAAGGACGAGATCACCACCGTCTATCCCCTCAAGGCCAGCGATCATGCGCAGCAGCGTGGACTTGCCGCAGCCGGACGGGCCGACGAAAACCGCGAATTCACCATCCTCCACGGTGATGTCGACGCCCTTGATGACCTCCAGCGCACCGTAGAATTTGCGAACATTCTTGAGATTGATCATCTTTGAAACTCTTTCTGGATATCAGCCTTTGACGCCGCCTGCGAAGGTCTGGACGAGGAAGCGCCGCGCGAAGCCGAAGGCGATCACGGCCGGCAGGAGGTAGATGAAGGCAAGGGCTGCAAGCAGGCCGTAGTCGATCTCGTTGATGCGCAGGAACGCGCGKAACAGACCGAGCGGCAGCGTCTGCAGCTCCGGAGACGACAGGAAGATCAGCGGCAGCAGGAAATCGCCCCAGGCCGACATGAAAGCGAACAGCCCGGCGGCGGCCAAACCCGGCAGGGCCAGCGGGATCAGCACCCTGCGAATACGCTGCATGAGCGTTGCGCCGTCCATCAGCGCGGCTTCTTCATAGTCGCGCGGCAGGCCATCGAAGAAGGTCTTCATGATCCACAGCGCCAGCGGCAGCTGCATGGTCGCGAGCACCAGGATCAGTCCGAGATAGCCGTCGATGAAACCCGTCCAGCGCATGATCGGTCGGGCGTATTCGCCAAGGATCGGCCGAAGAATGGCGCCCTCCATGTTGTTCAGCGTCAGCAGGAACTTGTAGAGCGGCACGACGAGYGCYGTCGGCGGCAGMACRCGGATCAGSAGGATGGCATAGAGGAACGGCAGCTTCCACCAGGCGCGGGTACGCGACAGCGCATAGCCGCCGAGACCGGCGAGCACCATGACCAGAACGGTCGCCCCGCCAACGACGAAAAGGGAGTTGAACAGCCACCTTGCCCCGTCTTCCTTGGTGAAGACCCTGACATAGTTGGCCAAAGTCCACTGTTCGGGCCAGCGCAGAAACAGCTGTGCGTTTGCATCAAGCGATGCCAGCAACACCCAGAAGAAGGGGACAGCGCAGAAGATCGAGATCAGCGACAGCGTCGCATAGGCAAGCAGATCCGACCGGGTCTTGTTGGCATTTTCTGTGGGAGACATCGCGGCCATGTCAGACCTCCACTTTCATGGCCCGGACATAACCGATGCCGAGGACGAGCGAAATCAAAAGGGCGACCACCGCGACGGCTGCTCCGTAGCCAAGCTGGAAGGAGGTGAAGGACTGGTTGTAGATGTAAATGCTGATCACCTCTGTCGCGCCACCCGGACCACCGCGCGTCAGGGCATAGACGAGGCCGAACACGGCGATCGTCGAGACAGCGGAGATCAGCATGTAAAGCAGGATTGTCGGCATCATCAACGGCAACGTGATGCGGCGGAACATCTGCGAAGGTGTCGCGCCATCCATGCGGGCAGCCTCATAGATTTCGTTGGGGATGGTGCTGAGGCCGGCGGTCAAAAGGATCATTGCCGTCGCGATGCCGCGCCAGGTGTTGACGATGATGACCATCGACAGGGGAAAGACCTGCAGCCAATCGGCAGGCGTAACGCCGAAGAAGCTCACAATACGGCTGAGCGTTGCGTGCTCGCCGCCCGCCAGCATGGAAATCCACATGAAGCCGGCGACGACCTCAGGTGCTGCGTTCGGCAAGAGGATGATGGAAGAGAATATCTGCCGGAAGCGAATGTTCCGACGCAGCGCGATCGCCGAGATCAGGCCGAGAACGAACTGGCCGATCACGGCCGAACCGATCACGAAGAAAAAGGTGACGAGCAGCGCGTTCCAGAATTTCGCGTCGTTGATAAGACGGGCATAATTCCGCATGCCGACAAAGCGCGGCCGAAGTGCCGCAGCCCCCGTCAGCGCTTCGTTGGTGAAGCTCAGATAGACGGAATACAGTGCCGGATAGATCACGAAGGCCAGAAGCAGCACCAGCGATGGCAGCAGGATCACGAGAAGCTGACGCTCGACGCGTCTTTCGTGAGAATTGAGGACCATGAAGCTCACAACCTTGTCGAATGAGCGGAGACGCGGCAAATGGGCCGCGCCTCCGTCTTGGGCGGAAGTTGGAAAGCCCGAGGCTTACTTGACCGCCTCGTCGCCGAGCGTTTCCTTGACATAATCGACAAGGATTTTCTGGGCGCCGGCGGCATCGGTTTCCTTGCGCAGCAGGGCTTCCGTCGCGCGGGCGACACCCTCGGCGACCGTGCCGAAACCGGACGCCTGCTTGAGGAAGACGCCGTTGCCGGCCGCTGCGTGGATCGGAACCAGTTCGGTCAGCTTCTGGAATTCGGCATTCTTCGCCGCATCCTTGCTGGCCGGAATATTGCCGATGCGCGCTGCATAGGAAACCTGGGTTTCCACCGAGCCGATTTCCATCAGCGCCTTGGTGGCAAGTGCGACGTTTGCCGATTTTGCGTTGACGGCCCAAGGAGCAGCAAGGTTGGCCAGCACATACTGGCCGCTGTCCTGGCCCGGAACGGTCCAGGTGCCGACAATCTTGGTCACGTCAGGGATCGGGTTCTTGCTCTCTCGACCCCAGTCGAAGATGTAGCACCAGGAACCGCAAGTGGTCGCCACAAGCTTGCCCTGCGGGAACATTTCATACTTCGGAACGACCCAGGGTTCAGGTCCAAGGAGCGGCTGCGTCGGCATCAGGTCCTTGTCGATCAGCTCCTTGTAGACCCCGAACACGTCCTTGATGCCTTCACCGCCGAGATCGAGCTTGCCATCGGCATCGACCAATTGCGGCGTCTTGGAGCCAACGAGAAGGTGCTGGAAGCCTTCGTCGAAAGCGCCGCTGCCCCAGGAAACGCCTGCAGGGAAGAGCAGGCCATAGGCGCCAGTCTTCGTCTTGACCTCGGCGGCACGATCGAGGAGATCCTTCCAGGTCTTCGGCTGCTCGGTCGAGATGCCGGCCTTTTCGAGAACGTCTTTGCGGAAATAGATCTCCTGGATGCCGAGCATGAACGGCATCACATAGGTTTGGCCATCGGGGCTGACGGCGAGCTGCTTGGCGACGTCATAGAAGTTGGCGTAACCGTCCCAGGCGGTGATTTCCTTCGTTACCGGAGCAAGGTAACCGGCAGCGACCATATCGGCCACGGCAGCCGTCGTCGGGATGGAGAAGAGGTCCGGAGCGTTGCCCGCGCCGAGCTCTGTGAGCAGCTTCGTCAGGTAATCCTTGTCCGGCGCAGGGTATTCGATGACCTCGACGGTCACCCCGTATTTCTTTTCGATCGCCTCGACCGTCGACTTCATGGCGTCGATGCCGGCCTGGCCGTGGTTTGCAATTCTGATTGTCTCGGCATGTGCGAGCGTCGACACGGCGCTGAGCAAAATGGCGCACAGGCCACCAATGACCGTCTTCTTCAACGGAAGTCCTCCCTATTGGTTCCGCAGCGCCCTCCAGCACCGCATGAAAAAATGTACACGCATTCTGAAATGAGGCAAGGGAGATTTTTGATCTCAACCAGAGGCATCATTCATCAGCTTGATTTTATAGAGTTAAATAGAACTTGCCTTCGTGATTTCGTTTGTGTAATCGTATACAATCTGCATTCGGGAGGATTTGTCATGTCAAAGAAATCGCGGCTTGGCGTCATCGGCGCGGGCCTGAAGGCGGCTGAGTATGCGGCGAGCTGGGCTGCGATGCCCGAGATCGAATTCGTTGCCCTCGCGGACACGGTTTCCTCCTCGCGCCAGCGCCTAATCGACGTCTGCGTCGCTGCGGGAAGTCCGGAGCCGAAGAGCTTCGAGGACTATCGGGAGATGCTATCTGCGTGCCGAGATGACCTCGACATAATCTATGTCTCGACCCCGCATGCTTTCCATGGCGAACAGGCCGCAGCGGTTGCCGCGGCCGGCCTCGACCTTTTCCTGGAAAAGCCGATGGTCACCACAGTTGAAGAGGCAGAGAGGTTGATTTCCGCCCAGAAGAAGAGTGGCGTGACAATCGTCACCGCGTTCCAGGGCGGCCTTTCTCCGCTGGTGATCGATACGCGCAAGCGCGCGCTGGCCGGCGAGTTTGGAGATCTGATCGCCATCTCGGGCATGATCTGGGAGAGCTGGTCTGATAACTACGACGGCCATTGGAAGCAGCAGCCCGAGATCTCCGGCGGTGGGTTCATGTTCGACACCGGCGCGCACATGATGAACACCGTCTGCCTGCTTGCGAATTCGGATTTTGACAGTGTCTCCGCCTATATGAACAATCACGGCAAGAAGGTGGATATTGCCACTGCCGTCTCCGCGCGTTTGCGCAACGGTGCGCTGGCGACGCTGACGGCGGCAGGCAAGGGTCCTCCAGGCTGCGCTTCCTACATCACCTTCTTCTATTCCAAGGCGATCGTGCGGATCGACGCATGGGGCGGCTGGCGCGAGATCAGCGTCGATCGCACCAACGAGCCCCGCGAGGAGGCCGAGATTCTCGGCAATCCGATGAAGAACTTCCTCGCCATTCGCGCCGGCACGATGGAAAATACAGGCTCCGTTGAAATGGGCTTGCGATTCGCCAGGCTGTGGGATGCAATCAAAGAATCGGCAGCAGCCGACGGGGCATCCGTCAGGATCGCGACATAAACGCGTGGAATATCGGGAATGAGCAAGCGACGGATCACCTCCAAGGAACTGGCAAAGCTGGCCGGGGTGTCTTCCGCGACTATTTCGCGCGCCTTTTCGCCCGATTCCAGGATCAGCAGCGCAACCCGCGACCGTATTCTCGCGGTTGCCCGCGAATACGGCTATCAGCCGAACGCGATTGCCCGTTCGCTGAACAACCAGCGCTCCCGTCTCGTCGCGCTCGTCGTCAACGCGATCGGGAACCCCTGCGAAGCCGAGGAGCAACAGCTTCTCGTTCACCGCCTGCAGGCCCGACAGCTTCTCCCGATCATCCTTTGCTGCGCAGATCATGACGACCGGCTGCAACTGATGCGCCTCGCATCCACCTATCAGGTCGACCACGTCGTGGTCTTCTCCGACATGGTCTCGATGCAGGATGCCGTCGATATCTTTCACACGACGAAGCCGATTATCGTTTCGTTCGAGCCGCTGGAAAACGAAAACGTCTCCAACATCCGCATCGACGGGTCCGCTGCGGCCGGCGAAATCATCGACAAGATCGTCCGCGACGGCAAGAAGCGCTTTGCGTATCTCTCCGGCACGAAGTCGAGCTGGATCGACAAGCTGCGCCGCAAATGGTTCGCCGACGCGCTTGCAGAGCGCGGCCTGTCGCTGGAGGCCGAGGCCTTTGGCGACTACAGCTATGATTCCGGCTTCAAGGAGGCGGTTATGCTGCTGCACCGGTCGAAGGTCGATGCCATCATTTGCGGCAACGACGTCATGGCGATCGGCGCTCGGGATGCGGCGCGCCGCGTGCTTGGCAAGAACACGCCCGATGACCTCGCAATCGTCGGGCAGGACGGCATCGCCATGGCCGCCTGGGACTGCAACGACCTGACCACGCTGAGCCTCGACCACGCTGCGTTCATGGACGCGGTCGTGGACCTGATCGAGCGCCACGACGCCGATCTGGAAGGGCCACACAGCATAACGCTCACCTGCACGGCGCGCTGGGGTTCCACAGCCTAGCCGATCGCCGACGGTCGCTGCTTTCAACGGCGATGTCTTGACTGCAATCGGCGAAAGAAATGGTATAAGCGGCCAGGTGCTACTCGATGGCGGTGTTGCAGCAGCGGCACCGGAACCACATGACAGCGGGAAATCGGCGCGACACTATCGACCTTCGGGCAGTTGAGGCTTTGACCCTTCTGCTCTTTTTTCTGTTTTCGGCTTCGATCTCGCGCGCCGAGCCGCCTCAGGTCCCGGCTTCGGCCGCCTGCCTCTATACCCGGTCAATTGCCGCGTCCCGGGAAATGCTCTGTATTCGAAAGGACAGCTTTGTTAGCGATCTCTGTGGGGCAATCGAGCGCACTGCAGTTGATCACGATCTGCCGCCGGACTTTTTTGCACGACTGATCTGGCGCGAGAGCCGATTTCGTCCGGATGCACTGAGCTACAAGGGCGCGCAGGGCATCGCACAATTCATGCCGGGGACGGCAAAGCTGCGTGGCCTGCAGGACAGCTACGATGTGCTGGAGGCTTTGCAGAAGTCGGCGGAATATCTCGATGAACTTCGCGACCGCTTCGGCAATCTCGGACTGGCCGCTGCCGCCTACAATGCGGGCGAGAACGGATTGTCGAACTATCTTGGTGGCGGCAACCTGCCGTCCGAGACACGCAGCTACGTGATGGCGATTACCGCCCGCAGTGTCGATGACTGGAAATCCAGTCATTCGGATGTGCCAGCGCGCGCGCTGGACAAGGATCGGCCCTTCGTCGAAGGCTGTGTGGCACTCGCTGACAGCCGCAATTGGGGTCAGCCGGCCTGGCAAACGGAGGGTACATGGGCACCCTGGGGGGTGCAGCTTGCAGCGCACGCCAACCCCGATGTCGCCCGCCAGCTCTTCTTGGAGGCGGTGCAGCGGCTGCCGCCGCCTCTCAATCAGGAACGGCCGCTTATTCTGCGGCAACGCGACCGGAGTTTCGGCTACCGCCCGCGCTACGTGACCCGCATCGCGCGTCAGACAAGGGCGGAGGCGAACGATGTCTGCGCTCAAATTCGCAAAAGCAACAGGATCTGCCTTGTCTTCAAGAACTGAAGCCGCGGTGGCACAACCTGACGACAGCCCGCCACTGCATCTGTGCTGATCGGCTGTTGGGGTGGTCTAGCGATCAATGCGTGTCGACAATATGATCGAGGACAGCGTTCTTTCCACGCCTTCAATCTCGCCGATCTGATCGATGATCTTGTCCAGTTCGCTGATGGAATTCGCCGCGACGATGGCGATCAGATCGAAGCTTCCGCTGACGGAAAAGACCGATCGGACATGGGAGATGGCATGGAGGTCGCGTGTCACGCCGCCTAGCGATTTTGCGGCGAGCGTAATGAGTATGTGCGCCCTGACGAGCCCCCTTTCGAAATCATCGGACAGGCGCACGCCATAGCCTGAAATGACGCCGTCGCGTTCCAGGCGCTCAATCTTTGCTTGTACGGTTGTGCGCGACAGGCCGAGCTTGCGTGCAAGCAGGGCAACCGGCATCCGAGCGTTTTCGCTCAATAGCGCCAGAAGATCCCGATCTTTCTCATTCAACGTCATATTGTCAGATCCAGACGTCGCTCTGTTCAAATTAGTTAGTAGAATTATTCGTTTTGGCGCTTGGATTCAACATGCGGAGACTGAATAAAAAAAGCATAAAGATTGGCGGGCAGAGGAGGTTMAAATGCGAAATGTGGTTGTGGTGGGCGCAGGCAAGATCGGATCGACGATTGCGAGGTTGCTTGCCTATTCCGGGGACTATCACGTCACTTTGGCGGACAGGAGTGCCGAACAGCTTTCGCAGATCGAAAAGCATGATGCCATTGCGCTTGCCGAGATCGACATTTCCGATAGCGCCGCGATGGTACGTCTGCTTGCTGGCAAATTTGCCGTTCTGAGTGCTGCGCCGTATCATCTCACGATCCCGATTGCAGAAGCGGCGGCCAAGGCCGGCGTTCACTATCTCGACCTGACGGAGGATGTTGAATCCACTCGCCAGGTCAAGGCAATCGCTGCGACCGCCGCCACTGCGTTCATTCCGCAATGCGGCCTGGCACCGGGGTTCATCTCGATCGTTGCCAATGACCTTGCCAGCCGCTTCGACACGCTCGACAGCGTGCGCATGCGTGTGGGCGCGTTGCCACAGTATCCGTCCAATGCGCTCAACTATAACCTGACTTGGAGCACCGACGGCGTCATCAACGAATATATCGAGCCCTGCGAGGCGATCGTCGAAGGACAGTTGATCAAGGTTCCGGCGCTTGAAGAACGCGAAGAGTTCTCACTTGATGGCGTTACCTACGAGGCGTTCAACACCTCGGGAGGGCTGGGGACGCTCTGCGAGACCCTGAAAGGCAAGGTTCGGACGCTGAACTATCGCACGATCCGCTATCCCGGCCATGCTGCCATCATGAAGGCATTGCTGAACGATCTGGGGCTGCGCCATCGTCGCGAGGTGCTCAAGGATATTTTCGAGAACGCACTTCCATCGACGATGCAGGACGTCGTGATCATCTTCGTGACCGTCTCCGGTCGCAAGGAGGGCCGACTGGTGCAGGAAACATATGCCAACAAGGTCTATAGCGGCGTCATCGGCGGCCGCATGATGAGCGCAATCCAGATTACCACGGCATGCAGCATTTGTGCTGTCCTCGACATGCTGACGCAGGGCGTCCTTCCTGCCAGGGGCTTCATCCGCCAGGAGGATATTGGCCTGGATGCCTTCCTGAAGAGCCGCTTCGGTCATCACTATGAGCAGAAGACCTACTCCGACAGGGTCGCCAGCTAAAGGGATCGAACGGCAGTCTCGCCAATAGCGAGGCTGCCTCGTCCAACGGAACGCAAGCCACCCGATCGAGGCGCGCTGACGCAACCGCCTCCGCCGACGCCAATTAAAGTCAACGTCTGTCTTCTTCTGCGTGCCGGCGCCGGATATTGCGCACGACCAGCCACATGCCGGCGACGACAAGCGGCACCGAGAGGCCCGTCAGCGCCTCTGGCGCGACGTCGAAGCCGATGACGTGGGCGCCCTTCGCCAGATATCCAAGCAGGCCGACGACGTAATAGGAGATCGCAGCGACGGAGAGCCCTTCGACCGTCTGCTGCAGGCGCAGTTGCAGCTGGGCGCGCCGATCCATCGAGTTCAGCAGCGTTGAGTTGATACGCTCGAGCTCGACATCGATCCAGCTTCGCAGCAAGGCCGTGGCGCGGGCGAGCTTGCGCGACAGGTTCGCCTGCCGCTCCTCCACCGATTGACAGGTCCGCATCGCCGGCGCCAGGCGCCGATCAAGGAACGAACCAAGCGTCTCGCTCCCCGACGAAGCGGTCTCGGCAAGCGCGCGGATCCGTTCCTGCACGATTTCATTGTAGGCGCGGCTTGCCCCGAAACGGTAGAGGCTAAGGGCCGCATTGGCCTCAAGGTCGGCCGCCAGGCGCGTGATCTCGGACAGCATCTGGTCGGCTTCGTCGCGGGCATGCTGCTTCATCCGCTGCGTGATCGCCGTCAAGCCCGACTCGATACGACGAATTTCCGGCGAAAGCGATTGCGCCAGCGGCAGGCCCATCATCGCCAGCGTGCGATAGGTCTCGATGTCGAGTAGCCTCTGGACGAGGGCGCCACGCGCGCTGTCGCTCATGCCGCGGTCAATCACGAGGATCTTCGTCAGTCCATGACCATCCTGACGAAAGTCGGTGAGGATTGTTGCCTGGCCGTTCCTAAGGTCGCTGCGGCAAAGGCTCGTCGGATCGAAAACGACGATCTCCTGCTCGGTCTCGGCGGTATCGGACCTGATCTCCAGTCGAATCCCTGAAATGAACGGTCCCGGCGCAGAAAAGCCGTCGCCAAATGGGTGCACGGGAATATCCATTCCGAACCGCTCTGGTGCCGGGCTGTCCCAGAAATAGGTCGAGAATTCGGTATGCCGTTCCCATCTCAGGGTCCCCTGGCCCCAGCTTATCGCGTGATGGCTGGTTTCAAGGGCAGGCGGCGCAACGCCACTCGAGCGCGAGAGGCCGGCAAGCGTTTCCTGGTCTGCGTCGGCAGCCGAATCCGTCAGAAAGGCAAGCTGGAAGATGACGCGCGGGGCGGCGACGAGCGCAAACGGTCGCGCATGAATTTCGCCGATCGCGCGTGCGCGCAGTTCGGCAGGAGGGAAGGCGAAGCTTCCTCGTGTCATCGATCATCCTTTCGATCGGCCCGTTCCTTCAAGCCGGGAAAGCTCACGTTTCCCGGCTAAGGACAGATCGCATACAATAAATTCAGCGTAAATCATGGACTTAGTTTGAATTGATCAGGGAAAGCGATTCAATCGATTAGCCGACAGAATGCCGCAGCAATCGGCCATGCGACATAACGATCGACGGTCAGTTGTACCCCAGTCGGCGACAAGGACTGTCCATTGTGGGCGCGGTGATCATGAACCTAGCCCGGTCGTCCGTGTCTGGTCGCTGTGGTGGGATTGCCGGAAAAGCAACTCCTGGACGTGCGCGAGTGCCACCGCGATCGTCTCGCGACGGATCGAGTAGAACACGGCCTGCGAGACGCGTCTCGTGGAGACGAACTCACATTCCCTGAGGATTGCAAGATGCTGCGATAGTGCCGATTGCCCGAGCCCCGTCTTTCTGGCCAGGGCATTCACCTGAATTTCCCMACCGAGGAGATGACCAAGGATGGAGAGCCGGTTGGCATTGCCGAGCACTGACAGACGATGAGCCAAAACGTCATTAGCTTTATGATTCCAGGAGTCGTCGTCCTGCATGGAATGTCCTCAATGAATGACACATGAAATGGGATGACAAAATGAATGCGACGCCCGACGTCTACGCAGTGTGGACGCAGGGGCGATTGGGTCTTTGATCGATGAAATGTCGTGACTTAGATTGACGGCCGCCGGCAATCTGCCACTGAAAGCTGCGTGGGGGCGAAGCGCGCGCTGCAGCGGATGGGATCGTGCGGCGGCGGCAACAGCGGATATGCCGTCGCAAGATGCGACTGGCCATGCTGTAGATTGAGCGTGGACATCATGTTCACCTGGTTGAAATGGATATCCGCACCATCCTTCACAGCACTAAAAAGAGCGTTAAGAAATTCGCTTCAGCCAATTGAAAGCTCGTTTTTTTGATGCCCCGCGGCAGTCACACCGTGCGACCTAAGCGTTGCGTCCCGCCGCAACACTAGCCGTTTTGGGCTGGGGGCTGGTGCCGGGCGATCGGGATAGAGAGCAGGGCGCAGGCGGTAAGCACGGCAATCACCATCCAGGCCTCATTGATGGCCTGAACACTCGCAGCAGTCTGGACCAACGGATCGAGCATCGCCGTCGTATCGGCATCGAAGCTTCCCTGATGGCCGACAATTGCTTGGGCCGGCGCGCCGACGAATGTAGCGGCCGCGACGTCGCCTGCCTGCAGGCGCTGCCACAAACCCTGCCCCAGGGGCTCCGACCGCGTGTAGATAATGGTATCGATCAAAGCGATACCGATAGCGCCGCCAAGGTTTCGCATCAGGTTGAAGAGGCCGCTCGCATCGGGGACGCGCTCAGGCGAAAGCGTGCCAAGTGCCAGGCGCGTCGGCGGCAGCAGGCAAAACATGATTGCAACGCCGCGCAGGACCTGTGGCCAGAACATTGCGTCGTAGTCGGTACCGGGGTCCTGGAAGGCACTCATGCCGACCCCGACAGCAAAGAGCGCGAACCCTATCGCCGACAGCGGGCGCGCGTCTGTCCGTTTTTCCAGCGCGACCACGATCGGCGCTGTCAGAAGTTGGGCGATCCCTGTCACCAGCATCGTTTCTCCGATCTCCAACGCGCTGTGGCCCCTGACAAATGCGAGAAACACCGGCATCAGATAGACCGAGCCGAATAAGCCGATTCCGAGAACGAAACTGAGAACGGAGCCTACGAGAAAATTCCGGTCACCGAAATTTCCAAGATCGACCAGGGGTCGGGCACTGCGGAGCGTTCGCAGGGTAAATGCCGATCCGGATGTGAGGCTGAGTAGGAGCAAGCCCGCAACATATGGTGAGCTCCAGCCGCCTGTCGGGGCCTCTTTCATCGCGAGCTCCAGTGTCGCAAGCGCTGTTGCCATCATCACGAGCGACACGGCGTCGAGGTGCCTGATATGCGATGCGTCCACCCGTTGTCTGGGCAGAGACAGCGCGGCGAGGACGGCGGCAGCGAGACCAGGGAAAACGTTGATCAGGAAGAGCCAGTGCCATGAATATGTTTCGGTGATCCAGCCTCCGACGACTGGCCCCACAGTCGGGGCGAGCACTGCGAGAACGCCTGCGATGGTTGTCGCCAAAGCCTGACGCCTGTTGGGAAACAGAATGAACACGGCGGAGAATACCGATGGAATGATGGTACCGCCCGAGAAGCCTTGAAGCACCCGCCAGGCCACCAGCTCGCCAAAGCTGCCGCTGGCTGCGCAGCCTGCCGACGCTGTTGCGAACAAGGCAATGGCGGCTACGAAGAGCCACCGCATCGTGAGGAACCGCGTGAGGAAGCCGGTGAGCGGGATCGCAACAACCTCCGCAATCAGGTAGGCCGTTTGGATCCAGCTCATTTGATCAGGGCCGATCTCAAGTGCGCTCTGTATGGTCGGCAGCGACGTTGCGACGACTTGTATGTCGAGGATCGCCATGAACATGCCGGCGCACATCGCAATAAAGCCAATCCAGACGATGGCAGTTCTTTCGTCTGGAGGAGCAGCTTCAGATCTTTCCGACATTTAGCGATCCTGAGCGCGCGATGGTGTCCGCTCTTATGCGATTGGGCAGGACGATGCAGGGGCAAGACCGCGATCTCGCCCACAACGACAACATAGTTCGGATGGCGGCAGAAGCGATAGAGGTCCTCGAGACAACTGACCGGGAGGGGAGCGTTTCAACGATCCAGCCGGCGCCTACGCGTTATCCTCGATACGGAGATCCGCGAGCAGCCGTTCCAGTTCGGCAAGCAGCTCGGCTTGAACAGGAATGCCGAGCGTCTCGTTCCGGTCGCGGGCTTCGTAGCGCCGCTGCGATGGAAGTCGTGCGCCTTGGTCGGTGATGGAACCGAACAAACCCTCGGCTCGCTGAAGGTTCTCTGCCACGCCTCCTCCCAGGAAGGAGTGTGGATCGAGCGCGATGATAAGTTCGCCGTGGCAGGGCGTAACCCCAGCGCCTTCGTCAAAGCCCATCGACTCTGCACTCATCATGTCACCGATCAACGGCCCTGCGAGAAGCTCTATCATCGCTGACAGGGCCGAGCCCTTGTGCCCGCCAAACGTCAACATTGCACCCCGCAGGGCTTCGGTGGGATCTGTCGTGTCCCGGCCCTCGCTATCCAGGGCCCAACCGATTGGTATGGGCTTTCCTGCACGCCGGTGAAGCTCGATTTCACCGCGGGCTGCCGCACTGGTGGCGAAGTCGAAGACGAACGGTCGTTTGTCCGGTCGCGGCCAGCCAAAGGCCAGGGGATTGGTCCCGAAGGCCGGCTTTATGCCCCCTGCGGGTGCAACCCAACTGTGGCTCGGCGTGAGGGCCAACGCCACGAGACCGGCTTCGGCGATTGCCTCGACCTCCGGCCAGAGAGCAGAAAAGTGAAAGCAGCGCGTGATGGCCATGGCGGCGATACCTTGTTGCCGAGTCTTGCTGACCAGCTTCGCCAGCCCGGTGTCGAACGCCAGCAAGGAATAGCCGAAGTTGGCATCGACACGGACGATACCCGGTGCCGCATCATCAACGACCGGAACCGCGTTCGGGTCGATTTTGCCGGCCTTGATGGTCCGCACGCATCCAAGCAGGCGATAGAGCCCATGCGAGTAGCATTCGTCGCGTTGCGCAGCCACCATTGACGCCGTCACTGTACGGGCGTGGTCGGATGCCAGACCTGCCGCCAGAAGGATTTGGGTACTGAGCGCGTGCGCGGCTTGCCGCGAGAGATATGTGATGCTGGAAGACATGGGGCTTGCCTGTTGTCAAACACGGAAAGAGGCGCAGGACCGCGCCTCTTTCCGATTTCGGCCGCGTTGCTGGAGGCGTAACGTTACGCCGCTTTCTTGCTGAGCGAAGGGCGCGTGGCAGCGGCTTTTTCGACCATGGCAGTCACCTCGGCGCGGCGCGCACCTGTTAGCGGCATGCGGGGCATGCGCACGCGTTCCGTGCCGCGGCCCATGATCTGTTCGGCCAGCTTGATCGACTGAACCAGATCATGCTCGGCATCGAGATGGAGAAGCGGCATGAACCAGCGGTAGATGCGACGGGCTTCTTCCCAATCGCCGCGTTCGGCTGCAGCGATGAGCTGAACCGATTCCTGCGGGAAGGCGCTGGTGAGGCCCGAGACCCAGCCCTTGGCGCCGAGCATCATGCCCTCCAGGGCCACGTCGTCGAGACCGGCGAAGAGGTCGAAACGATCGCCGAATTCATTGATGAGGTCGGTGAAGCGGCGCGGATCCGGTGCGCTTTCCTTGACGGCCTTGATGTTCTTCACGCCTTCGAGCTCGCGCAGCACATCGACGCCGATATTGACGCGATAGGCGGGCGGATTGTTGTAGAGCATGATCGGCAGCGAAGTGGCTTCGGCAACCGCCTTGAAATGGGCGACGAGCTCGTGCGGCTTCGGCACGTAGACCATGGCCGGCAACAGCATGAGGCCGTCGGCTCCGAGCTTCTCCGCGTCCCTTGCATAGGCAATGGCGCGGCGGGTGTCGAACTCGGACACGCCGGTGACGACAGGCACGCGGCCGTTGACGACTTCGACGGCGGCCTTGAGGATCGTGCGCTTTTCCTCCGGATCGAGCGAGTTGTTCTCGCCGCAGGTGCCCATCACGATCAGACCGGTGACGCCGTCGTTTACGAGCGCGTCCTGGACATGTTGGGTGTTGTCGAGATCGACCGACAGATCTTCATGGAATTGCGTTGTTACAGCGGGGAAAACGCCGCGCCAGCCAGTGGTCATTTCAGCCTCCTATCGTGTTGGTGAAAGCATCAGTATACAAACTGTCGACAAAAGCAAGTGACTCGTCGAGTTGAGGCCAGAAAGATGCCCGGGCCAGGAATGGGGGGAGGTCGCGGGTCGAGTGGCCGTCCGACCCTTCGAGATCTGGCGGCGCGACCAACGTGCCCGTTCGCTGGGCAAGAAGCGTCAGCAGAACGGCTCGAGCGGGCCCTTTGCGGGCGTCGTGAACCATCGAGCACCACTTTCGGTCAGATAGATATGGTCTTCCAGACGGATGCCGAACTGATTGGGGAAGACGATCATCGGTTCGTTGGAAAAACACATGCCCGGTTTCAACCGCATTGTATTTCCGCGGACGAGATACGGCTCTTCATGAATTTCGAGACCCAATCCGTGCCCGGCGCGGTGTGGCAGACCGGGCAGGCTGTAGTCCGGGCCGAGGCCGTGTCGCATCAAAACCCGCCGCGCCGCGTCGTCGACGCTGCCGCATGAGGCTCCCAACGCGGCCGCCTCGAAAACTGCCTGCTGCGCTTCCCGCTCGATTGCCCACGCGCTGGCAAAGGCCTCACCCGGGGTCTCCAGCACGTACGTTCGGGTTAGGTCCGAATGATAGCCATCAATGCGGCAGCCGGTGTCCACCAGCACGACATCTCCTGGCGAGTATACCTGATCGCCGTCAGCACCATGGGGGAGCGACGTTGCGCCGCCGAAGGAAACGATGCTGAAGGAGGACCCGCCTTCCGCGCCCAGCGCCCGATGCTGCTCATCGATATAGCGGACAACTTCGGAGGCACGAACGCCCGGCTTGATGAAGTCGTGGGTGCGCCGTTGTACCTCCAGCGTGAGGTTCATCGCATACTGGATGAGGTCGATTTCAGCCTGCGACTTGCAAAGGCGCAGGTCGCGGATCGTCCGGCCGCCGTCAAGCAGCCGTTCGGGCCCCATGTGCGCAGCCAAGGCGTGATAGACGAAGAGGGGCAAGGCGTCGTCAAGCGCCAGCCGCTTCCTGTGGTCGAGGAGAGTGGCGACCAAGGCCGCGCTGCTCTCGTCTTCTTCCCAGGCGAGGATTTCACCGGCAAGCTTTGGCAGGCTGTCGACGCGACTGCGCTCGAAGCCGGGCACGATGTAGTAGAATTCCGAAGGGGTGATCAGCGCGCCGAGCAGGCGCTCGCTCTGGTGCCAGACGAGGCCGGTAAAATAGCGCAAACTCTCTGTAGGGCCAAGCAATATGCCGCCGATATCTTGGTCCGTGAGCTCGGCCCGCAAGCGGGCGATGCGCCCCTGCCGTTCGGTGTCGGTGATGGGCTGGACGGGATGAGGCCAGGACATTTCTCTGGTTCCAATCTTGAGGAATCGATTTTCGGACGGCGACGATCGCAAGAAGTCGACGGTGGTCAGGATTTATACATTTAGTGTAGTCAGTTTGTCGACACAAACGTGGACTCGCGATCGGGGATCACTAGCATGACGCCGGGCATCGGAAACGACTGTCCGAGACGGCGCAGATTTAGGACGAGGAGGCGAGGAAAACCCTTGCGGCTTTACAGGTCGATTGTCAGCATCTAGGCCGAACTGCCGGCGCAATGAGGATTGAACGGTCGAGCGATCGAGCATTTCACCCTCGATTTCAGAAGGTTTCGTCGATCAAGAGCTCGATATGCAGCAGATTGCTTTCCTCGTCACTGAAATGGCGGACGGCGCCGATCACTTCGCCCGACGACAGTAGAAATCGGGTTTCAAGTCGTTCGAGAAGCGCCGCGTCATAGACGAAGTGCGGCCAGCTTTTTTGTGTCCAGTTCCGCTCATAGACGGCTGGGCCAAGCAAAAAGCCACTTTTTAGAGGTTCTTTATCTCGCGAGCATTGTTGGTCTCGTGGGCAATGTATTCCTGAATCTGCCGGACGATCTGAGCCGCGTGTTCGATTGCGAGGCGATCTGCTTTTTCGATGTCGCCGGCTTCGATCGCGGCGATCATCTCCTCATGCTCGTCCACATATTGACGAGGCAGTCTGTCGTCGAAGGTCGAGTAGTAGAGCCTGAGAATTCGCCGCCCTTCATCGAGAAGGCGGGAGAAGAAGGCGGTATAGTACGGATTGCCACCTTGCTCCGCGACGGCGACGTGAAAATCCCTGTTCGCTTCGATCATGGCGTATGCGTCTCTTGCGACGACGGCGCGGGCAAAATTCTCCTGATGCGCCCGGATCTGCAGCATGGCCGCCGGGTTGGTCTTTGCTGCGGCAGCTCGTGTGGTCACGCGGTACATGAGCGTCAGCGCATCGAAGTAGGTCGGCAATGTCGCAAAGTCGATCGTTGCAACAATGGTGTTGCGGTTCGGCAGCGTCGTCACCAACCCATCGGCTGCCAGCCGCAACAGCGCTTCGCGAATTGGCGTTCTCGACATCCCAAAGCGTTCGGAAAGCCGCACTTCGTCGAGCGGGCTTCCAGGTTTCAACGACATAGAGAGAATCTCGTTGCGGATCGTGGTATACACAGACTGTGTGCCGGACCCCCGGGCTCTGTTGACATCGCGACTTGGCTCCGGGCTTGTCGTCGTCATTGATGCGTCCTTGTGCAAACGGATGAGGGCGAGTCTCTCTTCTGCACACAATTTGTCGACATTTCAAGTGGAACACAACAGGCGCAGCTGCTTTGGTGCGGCTTTCGCGGGCGACTCCCATCTCCGGCAGGTATTAAGCACGGAAAAATCGAGCGCACCAACTGAGCGGCAATCGCCCACGGGCGAGGGTCTATTTCGGCCTTGTAAAACAGATCCATATGTGAACATTATATTTACATGAGAAGACTTGATGGGGTTGCGACCATCCAGGCGCCTTCAGCGCGTGGTTGAAAGCAGGAGGAGCCTATGACCGAACTTGCGCCAACCGCCGGCGTGTCTTCGACGGGAGCGAAGACAATGCCTGAAGATCATGCGCGGATACCGGTTTGGAATGCCGAGAACTGGCACTATGAAGACTGGCCGGTCGGGCAGAAGATAAGATCGTTGCGCCGAACGCTGGGTGAAGGCGATAGCCATCTGTTCAACGCCCTGGTGACGGACATCCATCCATACGTTCAAGATCAGATCTTCGCTGAGACAGAAGGTCTCTTCGGACGCAGGCTCGTGGCCGGTGCGTTCGTCTTTTCGGCCGGGCTCGGACTTGTCGCGACGAACTGCGTTAACGCGTTTTCCTATGGTTACGACAGGTTGCGCTTCATAAAGCCTGTCTTCATTGGCGACACGATCTACACCATCCGGACGAACCTCGACAAACGACCGCGCTACAAGGACCTCGGCCTGATCCGCGCGAGCTACGAGGTCTTCAAGAACGAAGGCGAACTGGTGCTCTACTGCGAGCACCTTCAGACCGTCAAATACGCAAATCCCGCCGATTTCATCGGCAAGACAGAGAAATAGCAAAAATGTCGGAAGAGAATATCTTGCCGCTCGATGGCCTGGTCGTCGTGGATATGAGCCAGTTCCTGTCGGGACCCTATTGTTCGCTGCGCCTGCAGGATCTCGGCGCGCGGGTGATCAAGATCGAGCGCCCTGACGGTGGCGATCTGTCCCGCCGCCTCTACCTCAGTGATACGGAGATCGGCGGCGACTCGACCATTTTCCATGCGATCAACCGGGCCAAGGAAAGTCTCGCCATTGATATGAAGAACGACGCGGACATGCGGTCGCTCAAGACATTGCTGGCAAAGGCCGATGTGGTGATTCAGAATTTTCGCCCCGGCGTAATCGAGCGTCTGGGGCTCGATTACTTGGCCGTGAAGGCGATCAATCCGCGTATCGTCTATGGCTCGATCAGCGGCTACGGTGAGGAAGGGCCGTGGGTCAAGCGTCCGGGCCAGGATCTTCTGGCGCAATCGCGCTCCGGTGTGATGTGGCTGAATGGCGACGAAAGCCAGGGGCCTGTTCCATTCGGCCTTGCCGTCGGCGATATGCTGGCTGGTGCGGCGCTCGCTCAGGGCCTCCTGGCAGCGCTGGTTCGCCGCGGCATCACCGGCAAGGGCAGCCTTGTCGAAACCAGTCTGCTCGAGGCGCTGGTCGACTTTCAGTTCGAGGTTCTGACGACGTTTTTGAACGACGGCCGCCGCCTGCCCAAGCGCGCGGATTTCCGCAGCGCCCATGCCTATCTATCGGCGCCCTACGGGGTCTATCCCGCCAAGGACGGCTATCTCGCCATCGCCATGACGCCGATTCCAAAGCTGGCCGACTTGCTCGACATGCCGGAACTCGATGAATACCGCAACGAACCGGCCTCCTGGTTTACCAGCCGCGACACCATCAAGACCATGATCGCCGCGAAGATCGCGACGGCAACGGTGGCGGATTGGCTCGAGGTGCTCGAGCCCGCCGATATCTGGTGCGCGAAGGTGTTGAACTGGAACGAGCTTCTGGACAGCGACGGTTTCTCGGTCCTCGACATGCTTCAGACTGTCACCCGTGACGACGATGTCGCCATTCAAACGACCCGCTCTCCCCTAAGGGTGAACGGTGTGCGTCCAAAGTTCGAGCGTGCTGCGCCCCGCATCGGCGAGCACAGTGCTGCCATCCGCGAGGAGTTCGGACTATGAGCGTCACGTTGAAGGGCATGACCTGGAACCATCCGCGCGGATATGACCCGTTGGTCGCCTGCGCTCATATCTGGCGCGAAAAGACCGGTATCAACGTGATCTGGGAGAAGCGGTCGCTGCAGGATTTCGAGACCTATCCGGTCGACGAACTGGCGCGAGCCTTTGATCTGATCGTCATCGACCATCCGCACGTCGGCCAGATCGCCGGTGAGGGTTGCCTTGCGTCGCTCGATGTTGCCGGGCGAGAGGCTGAACGGCTGACGCTTCACGCGGCAAGCGTCGGCGGCTCCTACAAAAGCTACGAGTGGGAGGGTCATCAATGGGCTTTCCCGATCGATGCGGCATCACAGGTTCAGGCCGTGCGGCCCGATCTTATCGCGCAGCCGCCACTGCGCTGGAGCGACGTCCTCGATCTCGCTGCAAAAGGCCATGTACTGCTTCCCTTGCGGCCACCTCACTCGCTGATGACCTTCTACACGCTTGCCGCCAACCTCGGTACGCCGTGCCGCAGCAATGGCAAGGGTTTGCTTATCGATGCGGCTGCCGGAGCGCGTGTGGTGAGCCTGATGCGTGACTTGGTCGTGCATCTCGACCCCGTCTGCTTCGACCTGGACCCGATCGCGGTTCTGGAACGCATGTCGGCCGAAGGTTCGACAGTCGCGTGCTCACCGCTGATCTATGGTTACGTCAGCTACTCGATGGCGGGCTTCAGGCCCCATCCCTTGCGCTTTGGCAATATTCCTGCGGCAGGCAACTTCGGCCCGGCAGGTTCGGCACTCGGCGGTACGGGCATTGCCGTTTCGGCATTTTCGGCGGCAAGCGAGCAAGCGATCGATTTCGCCTATTGGGTGGCAAGCGGCGACGTTCAGAGCGGCCCCTATGCCGCGGCTGGCGGCCAGCCCGGCAATGCCCAGGCTTGGGAGGACGACACCGTCAACGCGTCGACCGAAAATTTCTATCGCGGGAGCCGCGACACTTTGGAATCCTCCTGGATCAGGCCGAGGCACGATGGCTACATGGCATTCCAGCAGCAGGGGTCGGCTTGCATCAACAGCGGATTGCTCCGCGGCAATCCGCCCGAGCAGATCGTCGAGATGCTAAACAGGCTGTTTGCTGCCAGTTTCGCAGGCGAGTAGCGCCGCAAGGAAGAAGCTCCTCCTTGTTCACGGGATTAATTTCCAACGGAATCAGTTCGCTGACGGTGCGACGTCGGATCCCGCCAGAAGGGACAGTTGTCTTGCGGTTTCGACCAGCAGCGAAATTGTTTTCGTTATATCGGGCGCCGCTGGGCTATTGACGAGCGTAATATAGGGAACGGTCAACGCGGCGATGCCCTTGCCATCGGGCCCGAGGACCGGCGCTGACAGGTTATAGACGCCTGCGGTCTGGATGCTGGCCATCATCTCGTAGCCGCGCTCGCGGATTTGATCCAGGCGCGCATAGAAGTCGTCAGACAGGACAACTTCCTTGCGGCTTTTCACGTGTTCCGAGATCATCATCTCCCGCTCTTCCGGCGAACGGAAGGCGAGGAGAACGTGGCCCGAGCCCGTGTCGAAAAGGCTGATGTGAGAGCCGACCCGGATTGAAATCCCCCAATATTCCGGGGCTTCCTGCTGCGCGACCACCACCGCGGAACCTCGGTCGAATACAGCGAGCTGGTTGGCTTGCCTAGAATTGTTTGCAAGCTCACGCATCAATGGCGTGGCATATGACGCAAGCCGGCGTACGGGGGCATGCAGTTGCGCCAGTCCGAACAGCTTCAGCGTCAGCGAATAGCGGTCTCCATCAATACGGGTGACGTAGCCGCGCCGCACAAGCCGGTCGAGCATTCGATAGAACTCGTTGGGGCTTCTGTCGAGCCTCTTGGAAATTTCTGCCTGCGTCAGCCCACCGTCGACGCTGGCAAGCAATTCTAGGATGTCCAGCCCTTTGTCGAGCGCGGGAGCGCGATAACGGTCTGAATCGTCGTTTTCCATTTCGGTCCTTTCTCCGTGAATACAATCATCCGTATACGAATATCAATGTTTTGACAAACGCACTTACTGCTTGACCTCGCGTGAAAATATTGTTTGTATATAAATCAGTTTCTCACACATGGGGATTCCTTGACCCAGGAGAGGTCGAGGCGAGGGAGGAGGAAATACATGAACAAGCTGCTTTCCGGCGTTTCGGTCGGGGTGATGACGCTTGCATTGGCATGTGGTGCGGCAAATGCCGCCGATTTGCCCGGCAAGTTTGAAGGTGTGACCATCGATGCCAAATTGATCGGTGGCCAGCAGTACGAAAAACTGTACGAGCGGATCGGGGAGTGGGAGAAGGAGACCGGCGCCAAGGTCAATATCCTCTCCAAGAAGAACCACTTCGAACTCGACAAGGAGATCAAGTCGGATATCGCGACCGGGGGCATAAGCTGGTGCGTTGCTTCCAATCACTCGTCGTTCGCCCCGCAGTACCCTGACATCTATACGGATCTGTCGGCGCTGCTTCCCGCCGAGGAGGTTGCGGCCTTCGTTCCTGCGGTCATTAAGGCGTCGACGCTGAACGGCAAGCTGGTAATGCTGCCTCGTGCACAGTTCGATGTGTCTGCGCTCTACTACCAGAAGAGCCTGTATACCGACGAAGCGAAGAAGACCGCGTTCAAGGCAAAGTACGGCTATGATCTTGTGCCGCCGGATACCTGGCAGCAGGTGACCGATCAGGCGGAGTTCTTTGCGTCTCCGCCGAATTTCTACGGTACCCAGTTTGCTGGCAAGGAGGAGGCCATCAACGGTCGCTTCTTCGAGATGCTGGTCGCCGAAGGCGGTGAATATCTCGACAAGGACGGCCGTCCGGCGTTCAATTCGGACGCTGGCGTCAAGGCGCTCGACTGGTTCGTCAATCTCTACAAGGCAAAGGCAGTGCCGCCGGGCACGACCAACTATCTCTGGGACGATCTTGGCCAGGGGTTTGCCTCCGGCTCGATCGCGCTCAATCTAGACTGGCCGGGCTGGGCAAGCTTCTTTAACGATCCGAAGTCTTCGAAGGTTGCCGGCAATGTTGGCGTAAAGGTTCAACCAGCCGGATCTTCTGGCAAGCGAACCGGGTGGTCGGGCCACCACGGCTTCTCCGTCACCGAATCGTGCGCCCATAAAGATGCTGCCGCCTCGCTCGTTTGGTGGTTGACCAACGAGGACAGCCAGAAGCTGGAATCGGCCGCCGGGCCGCTGCCGACACGCAGTGCCGTGTGGGACGTCAATATCAAGGCCGCCCAAGGAGACGCCTACAAGACGGAGGTTCTGAAGGCTTTCCAGGAAGCGGCAAAGCATGCCTTCCCGGTCCCGCAGACGCCCGAATGGATCGAGATCTCAAATGCCGTCTATCCTGAGCTTCAGGCGGCGATCCTTGGTGACAAGACGTCGAAGCAAGCGCTGGACACTGCGGCCGAAAAGGCCACTGCCATCCTCCAGGACGCCGGCAAACTCTAGACTCCGCATTCCCGAGGCGGCGTCGGCGAACATGTCGGCGCCGCTTTTCCTTTCATTGAATTGCAGGATGACCTTCGATGAAGATCTCCAGACTCTCGGCACCAGTCTTGCTGCTGACGCCGGCCTTCATCGTATTGGCGGCCGTAATCATTTTGCCGCTTCTTTTCTCGTTGTACTCAAGCTTCACGCCGTTCCGGCTGACCAAGCCAGATTCGCTCTTTATTTTCATTGGCTTGCGCAACTATGCCAGCGTCTTGACAAATAAGGAATTCTGGATCGCTTTCGCGCGCACGGTGGTCTTGCTGACAGTCGCGCTGAATGCCGAAATGCTGCTTGGGCTCGGCCTTGCGCTATTGGTCAACAAGGCGACGCACGGGCAGCGCGTGCTGCGCACCGTCATGATGTTTCCGATGATGTTTTCACCGGTTCTCGTCGGCTTCCAGTTCAAATTCCTGTTCAACGACAATATCGGCTTCGTCAACAATGCGCTTCAGTCGCTGGGCATAACCGATCAGGCGATTCCGTGGCTGATCGACGGAAATCTGGCGCTGATCTCGATCGTCATCGCGGAAGTGTGGTCATCGACCGCTGTCTTTGCAATCCTCATCCTGGCGGGCCTGCTTGCGATGCCCAGGGACCCGGTGGAAGCGGCGCATGTCGATGGCTGCACGCCCTGGCAGACCTTCCGTTATGTAACCTGGCCCTATCTGATGCCGTTCGCCTATATTGCCATGACCATTCGCTCGCTCGACGTGGCGCGCGCCTATGACATCGTGAAGATCATGACGGACGGCGGGCCGGCCAAGCGGACGGAACTGCTTTGGACGCTGATCGGCCGCACCGCCTACAGCGATGCAAGGATGGGCATGGCAAATGCCATGGCCTATGTCGCTATCCTGCTTTCTATTCTCTTCACCGTGTATTTCTTTCGCAAGCTCGCGGCTGCCCGCCAGCAGATCGGAGCGGAGTGGTAATGGACGTCGTCTCCTCACATCGTCTGCGCCGCCGGCTTCTCAAGGTCGCGCATGTCATCGGCCTGTTTCTGGCGATGACCGTTATTTGCCTGCCGGGCCTCTGGATCGTGCTGTCGTCCTTGCGCCCCACCGTCGAGATCATGGCCAAGCCTCCGGTCTGGATACCCGAAACGCTGTCGCTCGACGCCTATCGAGCCATGTTTTCGGGTGCCGGGCAGGGCGGGGTTCCCGTATGGGACTATTTCCGCAACTCGCTGATCATATCCGTTACGTCGACGCTGATCGCGCTCGCGATCGGGATGGCCGGCGGCTATGCCTTTGCGCGCTACCGGTTCAAGGCGAAGTCGGCGATCTTCCTCGGCTTCATGCTGACGCGCGCGGTGCCCGGTATCGCACTCTCGCTGCCCATCTTCATGATCTATGCGCGCACCGGCATCATCGATACGCATTTCGCGCTCATTATTACCTACGTCGCGCTGAACGTCCCTTTCACGATCTGGCTGATCGACGGTTTCTTCCGGCAGGTGCCGAAGGATCTGGCCGAAGCCGCACAGATCGACGGATGCACGCCCTGGCAGGCATTCTGGCAGGTGGAATTTCCACTTGCCGGCCCCGGCATCGCCTCGGCAGGGATATTTGCCTTCCTCACGTCTTGGAATGAGTATGCGCTCGCCTCGCAGATCACCCGGTCGGTCAACTCCAAGACGCTGCCTGTCGGGCTTCTCGACTATACCGCGGAATTTACCATCGACTGGCGCGGGATGTGCGCTCTTGCGGTCATCATGATCGTCCCGGCGCTGACGCTTACCTTCATCATCCAGAAACATCTGGTCTCGGGCCTCACCTTCGGCGCGGTAAAAGGATAACTCATGGCTCACGTCACGCTCAGGAAACTCGTCAAGCGCTATGGCGCCCTGGAGGTCGTTCACGGCATAGATCTCGAGGTCAAGGATCGCGAGTTTATCGCCCTGGTTGGTCCCTCGGGATGCGGAAAATCCACCACGTTGCGCATGATCGCGGGGCTCGAGGATGTCAGTGGCGGCCAAATCGAAATCGGCGACACCGTGGTGAACGACCTGCCACCCAGGGCACGGAACATCTCCATGGTCTTCCAGTCCTATGCGCTTTATCCGCATATGAGCGTGGCCGAGAATATGGGCTTTTCCCTGAAGATCGCAGGCCGGTCCGCTGACGAGATCAAGGAGCGCGTCGCCGAGGCCGCGACGATCCTCGATCTGTCTCACCTTCTCGAGCGCCGGCCAGCGCAGCTTTCAGGCGGGCAGCGCCAGCGGGTGGCCATGGGTCGCGCCATCGTGCGGCAACCGGAGGTGTTCCTGTTCGACGAGCCGCTGTCGAACCTTGACGCCAAGTTGCGCACACAGGTACGCACCGAGATCAAGAAACTGCATGCGCGCATGCAGGCGACCATGATCTATGTGACCCACGATCAGGTCGAAGCGATGACGCTCTCGGATCGAATTGTCATCATGCGCGATGGCTATATCGAGCAGGTGGGAACACCTGAGGACGTGTTCAGAAAGCCGGCGACAAAATTCGTGGCGGGCTTCATCGGATCGCCGCCGATGAATATGGGCGAAGCTACGGTCAGCGGTGGGGAACTCGTATTCTCCGGTGGCGCGCGGCTGCCGGTCCCGCCACGGTTCAGCACGCGTGTCAGCCAAGGACAGAAGGTGACCTTCGGGCTGCGCCCCGACGATCTCTACCCGACCGGTCACGGATTGCACGGCGGAGAGGCGAGTGCGGTCCATCAGTCCGAGCTCAATGTCTCAATTACCGAACCTCTCGGCAACGAGACACTGGTTTTCGCCCAGTTCAATGGCTGCGACTGGGTCTCACGCATGCTCAATCCACGGCCGCTGCAAACAGGAGAGAAGGTGCCAATGAGCTTTGACCTGTCAAAGGCACACCTCTTCGATATCGAGACCGGCAAGACTCTGGACATCTGACATGGCAAAGATAGAGAAAATCGAACTGAGAATGGTCGACCTTCCACCGAAGGTCAAACGCACGGATGCCATCCAGAGCTTCGTCAGCCAGGAGACGCCCATCGTCACCATTACAGACAGCGACGGGGCGGTCGGTACGGGCTACAGCTATACGATCGGGACGGGTGGCTCGTCCGTCATGCGGCTGCTGTCAGATCACCTGGTGCCGGTTCTGATCGGAGAAGATGCCGATTGCATCGAAGCGATCTGGCACAAGATGGAATTTGCGACGCATGCGACGACCATCGGAGTGATCACCACGCTGGCGCTGGCGGCCGTCGACACGGCACTTTGGGACTTGCGGGCCAAGAAACAGAACCTGCCGCTCTGGAAGCTCGCCGGCGGCGCCAAGGATCGATGCCCGCTTTACACCACTGAGGGCGGCTGGCTCCATATCGAGAAGGAAGCTCTGGTCGAGGATGCTTTGCAGGCCAAGGCAAAGGGCTTTTCAGGTTCCAAGGTCAAGATTGGCAAGCCGCATGGCGCGGAGGACTATGCGCGTTTGTCGGCGATGCGTGCTGCCCTTGGCGATGGCTTCGAGATTATGACCGACTGCAACCAGGGCTTTACCGTTGACGAGGCAATCCGCCGCGCCGCTCGGCTGAAGGAACTCGACCTTGCCTGGATCGAGGAGCCTTTGCCAGCCGACGATCTTGACGGTCATATTCGGCTCACCCGTTCGACGCCGATGCCGATCGCGGTGGGCGAGTCGATCTATTCGATCCGTCATTTCCGAGAATACATGCAAAAGGGTGCATGCTCGATCGTGCAGGTGGACGTTGCAAGGATCGGAGGCATCACGCCCTGGCTGAAGGTAGCCCACGCGGCTGAGGCGTTCGACATCCCCGTCTGCCCTCACTTTCTGATGGAGCTGCATGTCAGTCTCGTCTGTGCCGTGCCGAACGGGAGGTTTGTCGAGTATATTCCCCAGCTCGACGATCTCACCAGCAAGGGTATGAAGATTGTCGACGGCAAGGCGATCGCCCCCCAGGAGACCGGGATCGGCATTGCGTGGGACTGGGACGCGGTCAAAGCGCGCTCCATTCCCGAATTTACCGCCGAGTTCCGCGCTTAAGGAGACCACGTCATGCAGCGTATGGGAATGGTGATCGCACTGAAGCCCGGGAAGATCGCTGAATACAAGCGGCTTCACGCGGCGGTGTGGCCGGAAATCCTTGCGCTGATCTCCGAGTGCAACATTGCCAACTATACGATTTTCCTCAAGGAACCGGAGGACCTGTTATTCGGGACCTGGGACTACGTTGGCGCCGATTTCGAGGCAGATATGGCGAAGATGGCCAGCCATCCAAAGAACAAGGAATGGTGGGCGGTCTGCATGCCTTGCCAGCAGCCGTTGGAAACGCGGAAGGAAGGCGAGTGGTGGGCGATGATGGAGGAGGTCTTCCATCATGACTAAGTGGTTTGATCCGCGCAGTTTGCAGCAATGGTGGCCAAGGCCTGCGGCTCCGAGCCCTGTTGTCATCTTCGGTGCCGGAAGCATCGTCGGTGATGCGCATCTGCCGGCCTACAGGAAGGGTGGCTTTCCGGTTGCCGGGATTTACGATCCGAACCGCGACAGGGCAGCGGAGCTTGCGGCCCACTGGGGTATTGCCGCCTTCGCGAGCTGCGATGAGGCCGTTGGCATCGACGGCGCCATCTTCGACCTTGCGACACCGCCTGCTGCCCATGCCAGCATATTGTCGCAACTACCGCCAGGTTCGCCTGTCCTCATCCAGAAACCGATGGGCAGCGATCTGGCGCAAGCCAGTGAAATTCTCTCGATCTGCCGTGCGCGCGATCTTCGGGCCGCCGTCAATTTCCAGCTGCGGTTCGCACCGATGATGCTCGCACTGAGGGATGCCGTGGCCAAAGGCTATCTCGGCGAAATCGTCGATTTCGACGCCTGGCTTGCGCTTTCCACTCCATGGGGGCTGTGGCCCTTCCTCAAGGGCCTGCCGCGGATCGAGATCGCAATGCACTCGATTCACTATTTCGATTTTGTTCGCAGCCTTCTGGGCAACCCCGACGGCGTTCACGCAAAGACAGTGGGTCACCCGAACCACGACGTGGCGCAGACCCGCACGGCCGCCATCCTCGATTATGGCGACAAGGTGCGCTGCGTGCTGTCGGTCAATCACGACCACGATTTCGGTCGCAAGTTTCAGGCATGCGAATTCCGCATTTCGGGAACGCGGGGTGCCGCCTATGTCAAGCTCGGCGTCAATCTCGACTACCCCCGCGGCGAGCCCGACGCTCTGTGGATCAAGCCCGAGGGTGCGGACTGGACAGAGGTGGTCCTTGAAGGCGCCTGGTTCCCGGATGCCTTTGTCAGCCGCATGGCAAATCTGCAGCGCTTTGCCTGCGGCGAGGATGCGGAACTCATTGGTTCGGTCGAGGACGCATGGCACACCATGGCCCTTGTCGAGGCGGCGTATCAATCGAGCGCTGCGCCGGCAACGCCGCTCGCAACCCTTCCCAAGGCTTGAAACATGGGCGAACAGGTCATTCATTTTGAAGACTACCAGATTGGCAACGCAAGGGTGACGACCGGACGGACGATCACCGAGACGGACTTCGTCGTGCATGCAGGCCATACCGGCGATTTCTTCCCGCATCATATGGATGCGGAGTTTGCTAAGACCTTGCCGGGCGGCCAGCGTATCGCTCACGGCACGATGGTCTTTTCGATCGGCGTCGGACTGACGGCATCCCTTATCAATCCGGTTGCATTTTCATATGGGTATGACCGCCTTCGTTTCGTTCGTCCTGTTCATATCGGCGATACGATCCGTACGCGCGTGACGATTTCGTCCAAAGAGGACGATCCCAAGCGAATGCATATGGGCAGGGTTGTCGAACGATGCGAAGTTCTCAACCAACGGAACGAAGTCGTTCTGGCAGCAGATCACATCCTGATCGTCGAACGTAAATCCAAGTGAAAGACCAAACACCATGAGCGATTATCTAAAAGGCAAGACCGTACTGATCACCGCAGCCGCACAAGGCATCGGCCGTGCCTCTGCGCTTGCCTTCGCCAGGGCTGGTGCAAAGGTTCATGCGACGGACATCAACACCGAGGTACTTTCGCAGATCTCCGGCGAGGATGGGATAAACACCCACAAACTCGATGTCTTGGATCGCGAAGAGGTTGAGGCGCTCGTCGCCGAGATCGGTGTCGTCGACGTGCTTTTCAACTGCGCAGGCGTGGTTCACAACGGCAGTATCCTCGAAATGCCGGACAAGGATCTGGATTTCGCCTTCGATT
This sequence comes from Rhizobium sp. 05L419, assembly GCF_056397845.1. Taxonomy (NCBI): domain Bacteria; kingdom Pseudomonadati; phylum Pseudomonadota; class Alphaproteobacteria; order Hyphomicrobiales; family Rhizobiaceae; genus Rhizobium; species Rhizobium sp. 05L419. Next base: position 3,382 of record NZ_JBFTOF010000026.1, on the reverse strand, counting down.
TGAACGTCAAGGCGATGATCCGTACGATACGGGCAGTCCTGCCTGGAATGCTGGAGCGAAATGATGGTTCGATCGTCAACATGGCCTCCGTCGCTTCCAGTGTGAAAGGCGTTCCCAACCGTTTTGCCTATGGAGTGACCAAGGCCGCGGTGATCGGCCTCACCAAGGCCGTGGCGGCAGATTATGTTGCGCGGGGCGTTCGCTGCAACGCGATCTGCCCAGGTACGGTCGAGAGCCCTTCGCTACAGGACCGCTTGCGCGCACAAGGGGACTTCGAAGTTGCGCGTGCAGCGTTCATCGCGCGGCAGCCCATCGGCCGTATCGGCACCCCAGAGGAAATCGCCGATCTTGCAGTCTATGTCGCTGGCGCAACCTATACGACCGGCCAGGCCTTTGCCATCGATGGCGGCTGGACGATCTGACACTTTCAATTTGCCACTTCAGGAGAACATCATGAAATTTCTTCGCTACGGCGCGCCCGGCCATGAAAGCCCGGGCATCCTCGATGCCGACGGCGTGGTTCGGGATCTTTCGGGCCAGATCTCGGACCTGTCCGGCGCAGTCCTCGATCCCGACAAGCTTGCCGAGCTGGCGCGGCTCGATATCAAGACATTGCCAGAGGTAACGGGAACGCCGCGGTTGGGTCCTTGCGTCGCCGGTACGGGTAAATTCATCTGCATCGGTCTCAACTATTCCGATCACGCCGCCGAGACGGGCGCGACGGTTCCCCCGGAGCCGATCATCTTCATGAAAGCGACCTCGGCGATCGTCGGGCCCAATGATGATCTGGTCATTCCGCGCGGTTCGGAAAAGACCGATTGGGAAGTCGAACTCGGGGTGATTATCGGCCGGCAAGCCAAGTATGTGACGGAAGCCGAAGCGCTCGACTATGTCGCGGGCTACTGCACCATCCACGACGTCTCTGAGCGCGCCTTCCAGATAGAGAGACAAGGGCAATGGACGAAGGGCAAGTCTTGCGACACCTTCGGCCCGACGGGCCCCTGGCTCGTGACGAAAGACGAAGCGGGCGATCCGCAGAACCTGGGCATGTGGTTGAAGGTCAATGGCGAAACCATGCAGAATGGTTCCTCCAAGACGATGGTCTACGGCGTTGCCTATCTGGTATCCTATCTCTCGCAGTTCATGTCCCTGCAGCCCGGCGATATCATTTCTACCGGCACGCCTCCCGGCGTTGGAATGGGCATGAAGCCGCCGCGTTACCTGAAGCCAGGCGATGTGGTCGAACTCGGTATCGAACGGATCGGCAGCCAGAAGCAGATTGTCATAGCCGATATCTGAACCGTGTCATTCGTCGACGTCCTGCGTCTCCGGGGTGCATTCCGTCATTCCCGGACACCGGCCAGCACTGGAGGTTTCAATGCCCCGCATTACCAGCATGCAAGTTTTCGATCTGCGTTTTCCAACGTCACTCAGCCTCGACGGCTCGGACGCAATGAACCCGGATCCGGACTACTCCGCCGCCTATGTCATTCTCGGTACCGACGAGCCGGTGCTTGAAGGCCACGGCCTGACGTTCACGATCGGTCGCGGCAACGACATCTGCTGCATGGCGATCCGGGCAATGGAACATCTGGTTGTCGGAACAGACCTTGATGAGATCCTCGCCGCGCCAGGCAAATACTGGCGGCACCTGACGAGCGACAGCCAGTTGCGCTGGATCGGTCCGGAAAAGGGCGCGATCCACCTTGCAACGGGCGCCGTCGTCAATGCGGTGTGGGACATGCTGGCCCGCCGCGCCGGAAAACCGGTCTGGCAGCTGGTCGCCGAGATGTCTCCCGAGGAGATCGCCGATATCGTCGATTATCGCTACATGACCGATGTGCTGACCCGCGACGAGGCAGTCGAGATTCTGAAAAAGGCGGAACCCGGAAAGGCCGAACGCATCGCGACACTGAGGCGGGAGGGTTATGCGTGCTACACCACGTCGGCCGGCTGGCTCGGCTACTCCGAGGAAAAGCTGCGTAGGCTTTGCCAGGAGGCGATCGATGCCGGCTTCAATCACGTCAAAATGAAAGTCGGACGTGATCTTGAAGACGATATTCGCCGCCTCACCATCGCGCGCGAGGTCATCGGTCCGGACCGTTATCTGATGATCGATGCCAACCAGGTCTGGGAGGTAGGGCAGGCCATCGACTGGGTCAAAGAACTGGCCTTTGCCAAGCCGTATTTCATCGAAGAGCCGACCAGCCCCGACGATGTGGCGGGCCATCGGAAAATTCGCCAGGCGATTGGCCCAGTCAAGGTCGCAACCGGTGAGATGTGCCAGAACAGGATCATGTTCAAGCAGTTCATCGCCGAGGGCGCGATCGATATCGTGCAGATCGACAGCTGCCGCATGGGTGGCTTAAACGAAGTTCTTGCCGTGCTGCTCGTGGCAGCCAAGTTCGGCTTGCCTGTCTGGCCGCATGCGGGCGGTGTGGGGCTTTGTGAATACGTACAGCATCTGTCGATGATCGACTACATCGCCGTTTCCGGAACCAAGGAGGGCCGGGTGATCGAGTATGTTGATCACCTTCACGAGCATTTTGTCGATCCCTGCATCATCCGGAACGCCGCCTACATGCCGCCGGAAAGCCCTGGGTTCTCGATCGAGATGAAGCGAAGCTCGATCGAAAGCTATTTATTCAAGGGCTAGTGTGGCAGTCCGCCGGCAATTGTGAAATCTAGGCAGGAAACAAAACCGCGCAGCTGAGCGTGGTTTTGTTTGCACGCAAGGACCCAGCGCCTGCGCCGATCGCGCGACAGTTGCCGCCGTGGCATTCGCTTCGCTGTGCGGGAGGCGCCGACCTATTCGCACAGCGCTTGCCTTGTTCCTATCGACGAGCCTCGCGGCAGCTGTCGCTGACAATAAGTCCGCCCAGGCCGATCCGATCCGGCCAGAACGCAGCATCATGCCGTTTCTCAATCTTCTTAGAACGGCGGGCGTTGACGAAATATCCAGTTCACTGCCGTCACACCAGTTCACGATTGTCGCGTTGCCTGTTCCCTGATGATCGGCAATCCTTATCGCGAACACGACTGGGACATGGCCTCGCGAACAGCGAGCGCCACACCGCGTCCGAGGTGAGCCGGGCAGATTCATTTGCCGCCGAGGTCTTTGTCGCCCTGTTGGGGCCTTCTTTGTGCGCGCTTGAAATTCTGTCATATGAATCATGATGTTACAAAATTGTGAAAAAACATTGTTTGGGTGTGTTGACTTGGAAAAGGGGTTRGCCGTATAAGCCCCCTCACTGAACGAGGGCGGCGGCGCTGCTGGCGACGATGTCTTTTGTTCTTGGTTTCCTGATTGGCTTTGTTGGCTGATGACGGGTTTGGGGCTTTCGGGCTTTGAGCTTGGGATATTCGACCGGGTTTGACTGGT